>JACQTT010000024.1 GCA_016210665.1 Chloroflexota bacterium
AGCCTGGCCTCTCGTGAGAGCTCCCGGATCCTCGCCAGGCCTAAGGCCCCAGGAACTGTTCCACTAAAGATACGCATGACACTATTATAGTGTCACCCATCATTATGAACGAGTGCAGCTCTTTCCAAGGGTGGAGAAGCTTGGGCTTTACCATGGCCTGTAGGTTTAGCTAGGCGAAAGCCCTAAGTTTTTGGTCCGTTCCAGCAATGACCACAGTGTCCCCTGGCTTAACCGCTTCATTACCATAAGGCGCTACTATCACTTTTCCCTCACGGAGGATCAACAGCACCGTTACATCTGCTGCCTTCTCGATCTCGGCGCAGAGCCTCTGCCTTGCTGTCTGTCCAATGACGGTTTTCGCCAGCCCGAACTCCTTGGCTACCGGCATGTAGTCTCCCACCTTTGATCCCATTATATGGGCCAGACGGGCACCGTACTCCCAGTCGGGTGCCACAACTACGTCGGCCCCAATTGAGTACAATATCTCGGAGTGGAGGGGTCCGTTGGATTTGACTACCAGGTGAGGAAGGCCAATCTTCTTGAGCATCAGACTCGCCAGGACATTAGCACCCATATCACGGCTAAAGGCCACCACGGCTGCGTCAAAGTCCTCAATGCGCAGGTCATCCCAGAAAGCTTGGCTGGTAGCGTCTCCCTGGACCACGCTGACCTCGGCAGACGAGAGCTCTTGCACCCGGTCTGGACTTAGATCGATGCCCAGGACGTCGAAGCCAAGGGCAGAGAGTTCTTGAAAGGCGGCGCCGCCGAACTGTCCTAGCCCGACAACCATGACCTTCTTGGCACTCATAGATCCCCCTTTAACCTATTGCTAGTTTCGACTCAGGCAGGCGAAAATGAGGTTCGCGTCTCTCTTTAGCAAGGGAATAGGCGATGAAGAGCGGCCCTACTCGACCTGTAAACATCAGACAAACCAAGACTATTTTCCCTATCGCACTCAACTCCGGCGTGATGCCAGTGCTAAGGCCCACCGTACCGAGAGCAGAAACGCTCTCAAACAGGATCTGACGGAATAGAAAGCCTTCGGAGACCGACAGAATCGCCGTAGCCAACATTATAAGCATGAGATATATTGTTGCAACCCCAACGGCTCGAAAAACTAGAGTGTGGCTGATCTCCGTCCCGAAAATCCGCACATGATCATAGCCGCGGGATGCCGCCCAGGCTGCTAGAAGGATCACGGCAAAGGTGTTCACCTTAATGCCTCCTGCAGTGCCTCCCGTAGCTCCGCCTACGATCATCATGAGCATGGTCAAGACCTGAACCTCATCGCTTATCCCCAGGACAGGGACCGTGCTAAAACCGGCCGTCCTTGTGGTTACCGAGTGAAAAAAAGCATTGACGAGCTTGTCGGGCCAGCTTAAGGGTCCGATGGTCGTTTCATTGTAGAACTCGCCTCCGAGGGTGCCCAGGAATCCGGCCAAAAGTAGGAATCCACTAACCAGAAGAACCAACTTGGTCTGTAGAGTCAGACGACGCCAGGAGTGGCTTCCAATGATATTGATCAAGACGATTACGCTCAAGCCTCCTAATATCACCTCGGAGGCCATCGTCAGAAGTGTTACGGGCGACCTGGCCAATCCGCTAAGGCTAGAGAATCCTCCTTCCAGGTCAAATCCAGCGTTGTTGAAGGCCGAAATGGAGTGGAAAGCTGCCCGCCAAAGGGTAGGGCCTGTGTCAGGCCCCAAACGCCGCAAGTCATAGAAGATAACCGCGGCACCTGCCCCTTCGATAATAAGTGAGATCAATACAATGGCCACTATCATGCTGGGCACGCTTCTTAAACGAAGGATGCCAGCCGATTCAGCAATCTCAAAGTGCTCTCTAATGGATACGGAACGACGAAAGACCACGAGGATAAATATGGAGGCGGTCATTATGCCTAATCCGCCCAAGTGTATCAGCACCAGAATCACACCCTGTCCAAAGGTGGACCAGTGTTCTGCGGTACTTACGACCACTAGACCTGTGACACATACCGCCGAGGTGGCGGTAAACAGAGAGGTCAGAAAGTCGAAATCTTGGCCGGGCGCAAGGGAAACGGGGAGTGAGAGCAGTACGGTGCCTGTGGAGATAAGAAGGAGGAATCCTGCAATTACGCCACCGACCCCTATGGTGCGAGGAGGATGCCTAAGGGTGCGAGTAGCCTGAACTATTCTAGATACAGGTCTGAACACATATGGAAGCCTCGCGATAGTGGGCCGCTCGAAGTCCTGCATCTACTCCCTATCTAAGAAAAATGACATCACCAGTCCCCTACGTCCCATCAAGGGAAGGCCTTGACTCTGGCCCAGCCACAAAGGTCCTCCTTAAAACTATGCCATTATACCCCAAATACTATCCAGTTCTAGAGTGCCTCCTAATGTTTATCATCTCTTCCAGTGAAAGGAGACACCAGGAAAGTGGAGAAGAACTATTGAAAGCCGACCCCTGCAAAAGGTGGTAGAAAGGGACTACCTTCGTCCAAACTCCCGCTCCAGATGGCTCGAGCTGAGGTAGATCATAGTGGGCCTACCGTGGGGGCAGGTGTGTGGCTGGTGAGAACGCTCCAGTTGCCGCACCAGTTCGGACATCTCCAGGTAAGAGAGGGTCATCCCGGCCTTAATAGCCCCGTGACAGGCGATGGAATAGGCAAACCGCTCCTTCCACTCCTCGAAGCCTCCTCCCTCGGCCAAAAAGTCCATGACTTCAAGGAAAGCCTCTTTAGGATTGGCGGTATTGATGACGTTAGGAATCCCCCTCAGCAGATAGGTTCCTGGCCCAAAGGCTTCTATCTCAAAGCCAACCCTGCTCATAAGCTCCCTTTGACTTTGAACCAACTCCTCTTGATGGGGTTTTAACTCTACAGAGACAGGCTCCAATAGGGTCTGGAAGCTCCCAGGCCGCTTCTGGATATCCTCTCGAACTTTCTCAAAAAGCACCCTTTCGTGGGCTGCATGCTGGTCTATCAGATACATGCCCTTTGGGCCTTCAGTGGCTATGTAGGTATTCTGTACCTGACCCAGTACCCGAAGAATAGGCAGGGTTTCCCTTGGTACTGGCGCATGGGATAGCGTCTCAGGCAATGACCCCTGGGCCCCCTGGGCTACCTGGGAGAACCAGAAGCTTCTCGCCTCTCCTTTGGGAACGAGCCGAGCCTCCTCTGAGCGTGACGTGGGCAGAGAAGGCACGGGCGAGAAGCCAATGAGGGTCCGCCTCACGGCCTCCTGCAAACACGAGAAGACGTGGTTTTCTCGACGAAAACGCACCTCACTTTTGGCGGGATGAACGTTTACATCAACATCCTCGTAGGCTATTGATACGTTGACAGCCGCCAAGGGGTACCGTCGTTCCATTAAGAATCCATGGTAAGCCTGTTCCAGGCTGTACATCAGAAGACGGCTCTGGATCCATCGTCGGTTTACAAAAAAGGCTATGTAGCTCCGGTTAGCCCTGGTCAAGGAGGGAGGGCTGATGATTCCCCACACCGCAAGCCCTGTATCTTGAGTCCGGGCGCCGTGAGGCGCAATCTCCAGCATGGCACCTGCAACCTCAGAGTCATAAACGGAGGCCATTGCCTCTCGCATATCCCCGGAACCACCTGTGTGGGCAAAGGATGTGATGCCGTCAACAACGAGTGCCAGTCTTATTTCTGGGTAAGCCAGAGCATAGTGAGTTGCCAATGCATGAATGCGGCCCGTCTCAGACGCAATAGACCGCAAGAATTTCCGCCTGGCTGGGAAGTCTCCAAAAAGATGCCTTACAGTTACCGTCGTGCCAGGAGGCGCACCCTGGCGCTCAAGCCTCAGTACACGACCGCTCTGCATCTCGATCACAGTGCCGGTTTCATCGGAGGAGGCGTGGGTCAATAGCGAGATGTGAGATACAGCGGCGATGCTGGGGAGAGCCTCCCCTCGAAAGCCTAGCGTAGAGATGGCCTCCAGATCGCTGGACGTTTGGAGCTTGCTTGTGGCATATCGCTGGAAGGCGAGCTCTACTTCGCCAGAAGGGATCCCGCAACCGTTGTCCGCAACCCGTAGGTAGTCTATGCCCCCCCCCCTCACCTCAACCGTTATATCGGTTGCTCCGGCATCCAAAGAGTTCTCCAGAAGCTCCTTGATCACAGAGGCAGGGCGCTCCACCACTTCGCCGGCGGCAATTTTAGTGGCGACCTCCGGAGAGAGAACTTTAATGGGCATCGTCTTAAGAAGCGCCAGGAGGATTTGTAGTGGGGGAAGGGAGCCTGAAGGCCGAGTCGTCGGAATGACCATTTTGAACGTAGTCGGCTATGATGTTATAGACTCGCTCCATCTCCTTGTCGTGAGCTAAGGCGAATGAATATGGGCGTACTTGAATGCCCCCCAGGGTGGTGACGATCTCCGGGTAATCATCTACCACCAGATCGGGATAAACGGGAATGCCAGAGGCCCTTATCTTCGCCTCGAAGTTAGCCAGGGGCTTTTCGAAGACTCCGCTAACGTATAGATTCAGATTGTGCTTCTGTATTTCATAAGTCCTGATTCCCACGCCAGACCATACATAGATGTTGTGTCCCTCTTGGGTAAGGCGTTGGAAAATTTCAGAAACGCCAGGTCTAAGGGTTCCATCTGCGCCACCAACAATGGTGTAGTCTACATCAAAGAAGATATTCACGTCTGTTATCGGCCTCCCTATACTCCTCTGGATTGAAGAGCATTATCTCCAAAATTGAGACGATTGTTCAATCTGTGCGGGCGATTGATTTACTGGGAGAGCTCAAGACCTACAATTTCTTCATCAATCTGTGGCACCTTTTCATACTCTTGCTGGGCTAGATAATAGCAGCGTCTTACATATAGTTCCGCCAGCTTGGCACCCTTTTCTCCAAGGATTTTAGCAGCAGAAAGGAGCTTGGATATCTCGTAGCCTTCAGGGAAATAGCCATTTAAGAGTCCAAATTCCTCCTCTGCCTCGCGGACTAGGTGCTGGTCCCTACCTTCCAGCGCAAAACGCAGTTTTCCCACCAGCTTGGTCAGCTCGTTGAGTCGGTCTTGCTCGCTCATCAAAGAGTACAGAACCTCACTAACGCCAATACCAATGGAGGATTCAGGTGAAGGGGCTTTGCTCTCGACATAATCGGCATATGCCTGGGCGTACTTTTGAACGCTCTCGTTAACCACCATCAGCAAAGAGGTTACGTCTGAGGGATTAATCGTGCCTCCAAAAAGGACATCATCATCCCGTATTTCAGCCAGACTGGACAGCCTTTCAGAACCCTCCAGCTTCTCTGGAGCCGGAGGAAATGCAAAGGCCGACAGCTCCTTTGGCCCCAGGTCGGTCACTTGAGCCATCAAAAAGGGAGGGACGTATTTAGTTATGTCAACCGTTATGGGTAACACCACCAGGTAGGTAGCCCATATCTCCTCTCTATCCAGGGAGTTCCTAAAATAGAGCAGGGTATGACCTTTGGGTTGACTAACGCTCCCCCTCTCAAATATAAGATCCATACTCCAATACCGCTCTCTTCTCTAATTTATTATAGAGGATAGGGCTGAATTTGGACACTGCCTTCAATCTAGGATAACTGGTATAATCCCCCATAAGATGGGCACAAAACCCCTAGAAGCTGTTCCAACATTCAGGAGAGGGGTGCAATAGAACGAGGTTCGGGGTGGTCTGATATGGGAAACCCCATTGGCGAGGGGTCGCTTGGCCCTCGCATCCAGCTTTGAAATAGGCTACAGGAACATATCTTATCTTAAAAGAAGAGCGGCAAAGGAAGGCCAACCATCTCTTTAGGTTGAACAACTGGTCTTTATAAGTCATGCTCATCTTGAACCGCACGGTGTTCAGGCTCCTACTGAGGCCGCTCTTATTCAGGCTGCCCCCTGAGAGAGCGCACAAGCTGACGGAGGTCTTACTAAAACGGGCGTTTCTCTGGCGTTACATCTTTTCAGGATATGAGATATTCGACAATAGACTTGCAGTAGAGATGGGGGGACTGCATCTGTCCAACCCGGTGGGACTGGCAGCTGGCTACGATAAGGATTGTAAGTTCCTCCCATCCATGCTTCATCTGGGGTTTGGCTATGTAGTCGGAGGCACGGTGACCGAAAGACCACGGCCAGGAAACCCAAAACCCCGTGTGTTACGCTACTCCGATAGTCGCTCTCTAGTCAATGCCCTGGGCTTTCCTAGCATGGGACTAGAAGAGGCAGCCCGCAATCTTGCCAGGTATGCCATTCGCAAGAAGCCCATTGTAGTAAGCATAGCAGGACTGACAGCGGAGGAGTTCTTGCATTGCCATAGAAGGCTGGAGCCTCTTGCAGACGCCATAGAACTGAATATCAGCTCTCCTAATACTGCTGGCGTCAGGGTATTCCAGGATCCAGAACCCTTCAAAGAGCTTATCCGACGACTAAATGATCAAAGGCATAAGCCCCTCTTTGTTAAGCTTCCCCCGTACTTCGATGAGGCCGAGAGAGAGAGGGTACTCAAGCTGGTAACATTGTGCCTCACAGAGGGTGTGAATGGTGTTACAGCCACCAACAGCAAACCAGTCCAAGACGCGAGGCTGAAGGTGGGTGCCGGAGGCCTTAGCGGCCACCTGATCTTTGAGGATATGTTGAGGATCGTAAGCGATATAAAGGCTGAGGCAGGCAAAAGGCTTACAATTAATGCATGTGGCGGTATCTCCAGCGGACAGGATGCTTGGCAAGCGCTACAGGCAGGAGCCACCACTGTTCAACTTCTCACCAGCCTAATATACGAAGGCCCGACCATTGCCAGGGATATTAACAAAGGACTCATAGACTTTTTGCATAAGGAGAATATCCCCTCTCTCAGTCCTTCTCATTAACCGCATCTCCCCATCAACTAGCTGTGTTTGCCCCGCGGATATTATCCGAGGGCGACACAGCTTTACCCCTCCATCTTGCACCATCTGCACGTAATGGCGAAGTCAAGACGACTAAAGCAGTCCAACCGTGAGCGAGTCGAGCATGTCAAGCGCCCTCAGGAGTAGGTAGTGTATCATTCTGAGTGGTCAAGCAATCCAAGGATTTGGTAATGGTTCAGTTTGGGAAGCAAATACCCCTTGACAACCTATCCGTATAGGTGTATATTCTACCTACAGCTAGTGTTGCTAGCGTTATAGTGCTAGGTAGCGTTAGTAAGAGGGGAGAGCGTTGCTCTCCCCTCTTTGCGTCTTCACCGAAGCAGAATTGCTTTCACCAGCGGATGGTCTCTATTCAATCGTATGGTGCGTACTGGCCGACCAGTCTCTGGATGCGACACCCGATCGTCAAACAAGAGACCAAGTTCGACTGTCGCATCAAGAGTCATGGCTTTCTCATCGAAGTCAGTTCCATAGCCAAGGCCAGGCAATAGCCACTTATTAACGAAATGGCTTCGAACCACAGTGGGAAGGCGCTGCTCCGCCTTATCAAGCTGCTTGACTAAGGAAGTCCACTTAGTCATTTGAGCGGGGTCGAGCTTGGCCACGTCCAATGCCTGCTGGCTTTGCGGCGTTAAACCCAAACGTTGTTCAATGGGATAGAAGGCACTTGAGAGACTGAGGAGTTCGGAAGCTGTGTCTGCTCCTACAGCGCAAATGTAGAAGCGTTTGCCAATCCGACTGCCACGTCGTACAACCTCCGAATAGTCCGAGTCTCCCGCACAAAGTAGTATATCGTTGGTCTCCGGCCTCTCTCGAAA
>JACQTT010000023.1 GCA_016210665.1 Chloroflexota bacterium
CGTTATCCCAGGGACTTATTCAATTTCGTGGTAGGCGCTATGCGTTGGGGCATCCGGGTCGAAGCCTACGCCTTCCTCCTGACAACGGACCGATACCCACCTTTTCGTCTTGGGCCTTAGCAGGCCAAGAAACGGGACATGCTAGGCCAGACAATTGCTGTCTATTCTGAACATAGGAAGATTGCTTCGCTTCGCTCGCAATGACATAAAATAACTCCTTAGTGTCAGGAGGAACCATCTTTAACCTATCCGTTCTCACCATCAGCGACATGGGCGCGCGTGGCCAACGGGAGAATACCAGGGCAGGCCCTGGGCTACCTTACCCCCCAGCAGTTCATCCTTCAATGGCAAAACAAAAGAGAGGAGGTAAAGTGTCACTAATCATCTGGACGAGTACATGAACTTGTTTTCGCGCTGCTGCCAAGCTATAATCCTCGCAGTGTTAACCACACCTAGCCGGGGTGACTGAGTACCATGGCTGCCAATGACCACCTAAACATCTTCAACGCCTACCGAGGCCAAGTAGGAGAGGATCCTGAAAGACAGCAAGGGCAGCTTGAAAACAATGTAACCCGTGCATTGGTTATCACTTTGAAAAACCTACCGACGTCTGAACAGACGAAAGTACTTCAAAGATGGCTAGGTTCAGAATTTCAGGGGCATAGCAACGATAATAGAAGTGGGCTGAAATATCGTCTTCAAGAAAAAATCTCTACCGTGACTCCTGAACTCCGCCTATGTAAGTATGTCTGGGTCATTGGTATCAGCGCGACCGGGGAGCAGGTCGAGAAAACTGTTCATGACGGTGATCTACCCGATGCCTGGGTATTCGGTGACCGGTGGGCGATCGCCCTGGAGATCAAGACGGGTGAGGCCGCGCTTTCTAGGCAACAGTTAGGTAGCTATCAAAAAAATATCGAAAGCCAGGCTCCCCATGCAGAAGTAAAATGCCTGAGCGTGAGTTGGCATCGCCACATTAGTCCTGTGCTGGACCGCCTCTCAGAAGAAGTAGGTGTATCAGACGTCAGCCATTTCCTAGTGAAGCAGTGTAAGGAGTATCTAGAGATGGAAGGATTAGGAACTTTAAGCTTTGTGCGCGCTGATTTTCTTGATTGGGAGAAGAAGACATCTGCTTTGAAGAGCAAGCTCAGGGCTTTAAGCCAGACGTTAGCTTCGTGTCTTGGTGATTACGAAGTGCATATGCAAAAAGTGCAAGACGATTACATTGGATCAAATTTGCTGCATAACGACTTTCACGGCAAGCAGCCGTACCAGGTTCCTCATTGGTCTCTTGGGTTGGGACGATATGAGCGCCGAATACGGTTGTTTGTCCAATGTGAAGGAATCAAATTATCCAAACTACTGGTATCCCAAAAAGACCAGTTGGAAGGTCCTCTGACAGCGGCGTTACGTGCACTGACAAAAGATGTACGGATGCGACTCAGGGTGGAAGAAAAGTGGCTAGTCATGCCAAATGGGCAGGGTGAAAGAGCGCCCCTGTACCCCATATATTTTGCGGCCTCGTTGGCTGATTGCCCTGATCAAAAAAGCCTGCAAGAAGTGGTACGCAAAGCTCTTGAAAGTGTCAATACCGTAAACTCCAGCAGACAGCGAATAGTTCAAACCCAATGTCTGGACCATTTCAACAGTAGGACGATCATCGGGGTATTGCAGCTGGAATTCTCCATGAACTGGTTTGAGATGGAGGACTTAGGGCCAGGAATTGCGGATGTCCTTCGAGCCGCTGCATTAAGGATGAAAAGTTACTTTGAGGTTCTTCGCCAATACGGGGGAACAGCTTGAAGGCGGCTCTAAAGTTCTGTCTCTTGGTCTGCCTGGTGACGGGATTAGTTTAACGTATCCTTATTGGTGTGCAGGCATTATCCGCCTCAAACCACCTTAGCCCGTCCAACTAGGGGTTACGCTACCTGAACTTCTTCTATGGTATCATGAGAAATGTGAATGGCTAGCACCGGTCATAGACAGGAGCAAACATCTTCAATCTTGCTGTTCTCACTATCAGTGACATGGGTTCCCGTGGCCAACGGGAGGATACCAGCGGCCAGGCCATTCGAGAAGTGATGTCGGCGCAGGGATTTCAGGTCGTTCATCATAATATTGTCCCAGATGAGAAGGATATCATCATTCTAAGGCTGACAGAGTGGTGTGACGGCGGGGAGATAGACCTGGTATTGACCACGGGAGGCACGGGTCTGGGGCCTAGAGACGTTACACCCCAGGCCACCTCAGATGTTATCGAGTACGCTGTTCCTGGGATCGCCGAGGCCCTTCGCATGGAGACTCTAAAGAAGACATCCATGGCCATGATAAGCCGCTCGGTGGCGGGGGTACGAAACCGTTGCCTTATTATCAATCTTCCTGGAAGCCCAAAGGGAGTCAGAGAGTGTCTTGAGGTAGTTCTTCCAGTGCTACCCCACGCCTTAGAGGTTCTGAAAAACAAGGCGCAGGGTCATCCTATATCCCAGAACGCCTAGAGACGACCAAGCTATGCGCATCCATATTCTTACCCTATTTCCCTCCATGTTCAACGGCCCCCTTTCCGAAAGCATGCTGAAGCGTGCTCAAGACAAAGGGATAATAGAAATACACCTTCACAACATCCGCGATTATGCGCATGATCGCCATGGCACTGCTGACGACTATCCCTATGGCGGCAGCCCAGGCATGCTTATGAAGCCTGAGCCTATCTTCGAGGCGACGGAGGCAGTGCAGGAGCTAATCCGTCGGGGGCGAGGTCAGGAGGCAGTCTTTAGTGCTTCTGTTATTCTCCTCTCTCCTCAAGGGCGCCTTTTCAGTCAATCACTAGCTCAGGACTTGGCAACCAGAGATGATATTATTCTAATATGCGGCCACTATGAAGGAGTTGATGACAGGGTTAGAGAACACCTCGTCACCGATGAAATTAGCATCGGCGATTATGTCCTTACCGGTGGAGAGCTGGCAGCCATGGTGATTGTGGACTCAGTAGGGCGTCTTATACCAGGGGTGTTGGGATCCCAGGAGTCCGTCCTGGATGACTCCATTGCCTCTGGACTCCTCCAGTACCCCCAATACACCCGCCCTGCCGTTTATAGAGACTGGGCTGTGCCAGACATCCTTCTCTCAGGAAATCATAAGGAGATAGCCCAATGGCGAATACAGCAATCTCTGATGAAAACCCTGAAACACCGTCCTGACCTGCTCCCAAGGGCTACCCTTACCGAAGAGGCCCAGCGTCTGCTAGAGGCTATTCGAGCAGATTCCGAGACATAGCTATTGCTATCAGCTGCCCCTCATAGTAGAATCTAAGCACTGTAGCTAATAAGAGGATCTTATGGACGCCCATTCTGTGATACACCTAAAAACCAACCCAAATGTCCAGCAGTTTGAACCTGGGGATAATGTTAAGGTTAGCCTGCGGATCAAAGAGAAGGAGCGAGAGCGGACACAGCTGTTCCAGGGTACTGTTATACGCAGGCGAGGCCGTGGTCCAGGCGCATCCTTTACTGTCCGACGGATCTCTCACGGGATTGGCGTCGAGCGCATCTTCCTTCTCTACTCCCCTCTGATTGAAGCTGTGGAAGTAGTTCGGAGGGGAGATGTTCGCCGGGCTAAGCTCTACTACCTGAGAGGTCGCTCTGGGCGGGCAGCGCGTATCAAGGAGAAGGGCAGGACTGCTCAATAGCTTCAGCTCCAGGCCAGGAGAGGCATGAACTTTGCTGAAGTGGCGGTGGATGCTCCCATTGGTTATGACCGTACTTTCAGCTACTCCATTCCTCATTCTGTAACTCTAGCGTTGGGTCAGGCCGTATGGGTTCCCTTTGGCTCTAGGACTCTTCAGGGAGTTATCTTTTCACTTAACAACGTCCCTCAGGTTCCCGAGACCAGGGATATTATCGCTCCTATAGACCCGCGACCCCTTCTTAACCCCGTTCAGCTTCAGCTTGCTCGTTGGATTAGCTCATATTATATGGCGCCTCTATTTGAATGCGCCGTTCTAATGCTACCCCCAGGCTTCCGAACTAGACTCAGAGCCTATATCTCATCGCCTTTTCCTACTTCAACGGGGGACGATTCAGACCTCACACCTGACCAGGCGAGAGTATTGCAGTATATACGCAAAAAGGGCAGGGTAGAGCAGGAGGTTGTGGAAAAGGCCCTTGGAAAAGGGACCAGGGCAGCAGTTTCCGAGCTTACACGTTTGAATCTCTTAGACAAGGCATGGGAATGGGACAAGCCACGGGTATCAGCTAAGTATGTAGCCCACGTGCGCCTTTCCGATGACGATGGCTTGCGTCTGGACGAACAGGCAAGGCAATTGGCGGGAAGGTCCCCCAAGCAGGCAGCCTTGCTTACCTACCTGCTCGAGGCTTCCACACCAGCTCCTAAAGCGACCGTGAACAAGGAGTTTGGTGTCTCTGCGGTAAATGCTCTGGAACGCCGAGGCCTCATTAAAGTTGAAGGCATCCAAATCGAAAGAGACCCTTTGGCAGGCAGGGCCTTTCTTTCAGGACCTGGTGTGGTGCTTACGCCAGCTCAAAGCCAGTCGGTCTTGACGATAGAGGAGACCTTGGAAAACCCAGCTAAAGAGCCCAGGGCGCTTCTGCTTCATGGAGTTACAGGCAGCGGCAAAACCGAAGTTTACCTGAACAGTGTCGAGAGATGCCAGGCGTCGGGTAAAAGAGCCATAGTCATCGTTCCCGAGATTTCCCTTACTCCACAGACCATCGCCCGATTTGCCTCCCGTTTTCCGAGCCGGGTAGCGGTGCTCCATAGCCGCCTTTCCCCTGGTGAGCGCTTTGATCAATGGTGGCGTATCTACCAGGGCGATTATACCGTAGTCATAGGCTCCCGGAGCACGATTTTTGCCCCTCAACCCGATCTGGGACTTATTGTCATTGATGAGGAACACGAGTGGACTTACAAACAGCAGGACTCGTCGCCCCGTTATCACGCAAGGGATGTAGCCCTAAAGATTTCCGAGCTTTCGGGAGCAGTTGTGGTGATGGGAAGCGCTACTCCAGACGTTGGTACATTTTACCAGGCAATGAGTGGGAAATATCGCCTCCTCAGCTTATCAGAGCGGATATCACCAATACCAAACGCTCAGGCGTCCCCTTCAAAGGGAGGTGCCCTGGCCACCGTTTCAGTAGTGGACATGCGAGAGGAGCTTAAAGAGGGGAATCGCAGTATATTTAGCCGATCTTTAAGGATGGCGCTTGAAGACACCCTGGACGAAGGAGACCAGGCTATCCTCTTTCTGAACAGGCGAGGCTCCGCCTCATACATTCAATGCAGAGCCTGTGGTATGACTCTCAAATGTAGAAGCTGCGACATACCCCTGACTTACCACGCCACGGAAGACCGACTTATTTGCCATTACTGCAACACTCGGCGCACTGTTCCCACTCAATGCCCTCAATGCCTCAGCAGGCAGATCAGATATCTGGGCCTCGGGACTCAAAGGGTTGCTCAAGAGGTCTCTCAAACATTCCCTGGAATAAATGTCCTCCGATGGGATACAGATGCCGCTAGGAACACTAAGTCCCACGAAGAGATCCTCAACCGCTTTATTGATGGCGAGGGCCAGGTGCTGGTCGGCACACAGATGATCGCTAAAGGGCTGCATATTCCATCAGTAACCCTGGTCGGGGTAATATCAGCCGACATAGGCCTCAATATGCCTGACTTCAGATCGGGGGAGAGGGCGTTTCAGATACTCTGCCAGGTTACTGGGAGAGCAGGTCGCGGCAGCGCAGAAGGTAGGGCCATTATTCAGACCTATCAGCCGGACCATTATGCCATCGTTGCAGCCCGTTATCAGGACTTTGGCATCTTTTACCAAAAAGAGATTCAGTTCCGCCGAGAGCACAACAACCCTCCCTTTAGCCGTCTGGTTCGCTTAGTTTATATCCACACCAATTGGGCCGTCTGCCTAAGAGAGACTCAGCGCATGGCCAAAAGCCTTCGACAGGAGCAGGCGGCATGGGGGATAGCTGACATAGAGCTGATTGGCCCGGCGCCAGCATACCCTCCCAGAATAAGAGGCCATTATCGCTGGCATCTGATACTAAGGGGGTCCGATCCTGCCTCTTTGCTGGAGCGAGTCCCAATTTCCAGGGGATGGTCTATAGACATAGACCCCGTGACCATGACCTAATGAGGCAATCAACAAAGGGACCTGCGCTCCATTGACCTGAGTGCTCTACGCCTCTATGATTGGGCTGACGGGGTGTAGCGCAGCGGTAGCGCGCCTGGTTTGGGACCAGGAGGTCGGTGGTTCGAACCCACTCACCCCGATATTACCCAGTCCTACCACCTATCGGGAGTCATGGCTTTCGACATCTGGAATCCTCCCTGGCACCCCCGTTTGGCTGCGAGACGTAAAATCAGGAGTTACCATTGCCAGCAGGCCCCACGCCGCTAACCACAGACGCCTTCCGCACAGGAGGCTTGGGTGGCTTTGCCAAGAACATACAGGCAGATGCAACTAGACTCAGAGCCGCTCCCAGCATGAATGTCAGGCGGTAGTCTCCTCGGAGGTCTGCCATAAGCCCCGCCAGGACCGGTCCGGCTACCGCGAGGGCGATCTCCACAGTATGCTGCATTCCACCAATGGTTCCTAAAGAGGTCCTACCCCAGTACTGTCCCTGCAAGGCACGCAGTACCGGAGTCCGTATAGCCCACGCGATGCCGTACAAAACTGCGAAGGCCAGCGCCCATCCCAGGCCGGTAGCGAGGCTCAAGAGCAGCATCGAGACTGCCAAGAAGGACCCACTCGTCCCCAGAAGCAGGTGTTTCGGTACTCTGTCTCCTACTACCCCCACAAAAAGCCTGCTGGGTATGTTCAGGCTGCTGGCCACCGTCCACACAAGAGCGGCAGTCCCCCGGGATAGACCTACGCCCTGCTCCAGGTGCAAGAACAGGTGGACTGTCATGGCTGACGTCGCCAGGCCAAAAAGCCCATTGCCAACAGCGATGAGCCAGAAGGTGCGCGTCCGCAAGGCTTCCCCGACCGTAAAATTGACCAGTCCCCCTCCCAACCGCCTACCCATCTCGGCGGCAGCGGAGCCAGGAGGGTCTCCATCTGGATGCAGGCCGTAGGTCTCAGGGCCACGGCGTAGGAAGAGTGAGCAGGGGATAAGGACCGCCCACACCAGGAGGCCCGTTGCAACGAGGCTAGCACGCCAGCCCATAGCAGACTGGGCCCAGACCAGCACCGGGATACCCAACACGCCAGCCATGGGAAACCCGATTACCGACATAACCTGGGCCAGGGTACGTTTGCGCCGAAACCAGTGGTTGACAACCACAGAGATTACTATTCCCCCTCCTATCCCGCTTCCCAAACTAAGGATGATGTTAGCCAAAAAGTACATCCATAGGGAGTGAACCATACCAAATACGATGAAGCCGAGGCCCATGATGAAGGCTCCAAGGGAAACCATGACGCGAGGGCCAAACTTGTCCACCAACCAACCGTCAACGGGACCTAAGGTAGCGCTTTCAAGCTGCGAGACGGATCGAGGGCTGGCGAGGATCGCCCTGCTCCAGCCAAACTCTTTCTGAAAGAAGCCCAGGTAAGTTCCAAAGCCCTGATTTGAAAGACCGCCAAAGAATTGGGTCGGCGATACAGCAGCAACGATTATCCAGCCATAGAACGGCCTCTTCTTTCCAATCCAGGGAAACCAGGGGATCTTCTGCGTGGTAGGTTCCTTCATTTTGACTATCCTTTCTTATGTTTAGCCGCCAGACGGGGCATCAGGAATTACCGACGTCAGCAGGCTCCACGCCGCTAACTTCAGCCGCCTTCCGCATGGGAGGCTTGGGTCGGGACGCGGAGAATAAACATATTGCACCAATTAAGCTTAAAGCGGCAGCGACTATGAACGTCAGCCGATAGTCTCCCTGGAGGTCCGCCATAAACCCCGCCAGGACCGGGCCCACTACTGAGAGGAGGACCTCCACAAATTGCTGCGCCCCGCTGATCGTCCCTAGAGATGTACGACCCCAGTATTCTCCTTGCATGGCGCGCATCACTGGAATTCGTATGGACCATGAGATGCCGTACAACACCGCAAAGACAAAGGCCCACACCAGGCTGGTAGCGAGGCCCAAGAGCAACAGGGCGACAGCCATGAAGGTCGCACTTATCCCCAGAAGGAGACGTTTCGGTACTCTGTCTCCTACTACCCCCACAAGAAGCCTGCTGGGTATGCTCAGACCGCTGGCCACCGTCCACACAAGAGCAGCGTTACCACGGGAAAGACCTACGCCCTGCTCCAGGTGCAGGAAGAGGTGGACCGACATGGCTGACATCGCCAGACCAGAAAGTCCATTGCCAAGAGCGATGAGCCAGAAAGTGCGCGTACGCAAGGCCTCCCCTACTGTAAAGTTGACCAATCCCCCTCCTAACCGCCTTCCTATCTCGGCGGCAGCGGAGCCAGGAGGATCTCCGTCTGGATGCAGGCCGTAGGGCTCAGGGCCACGGCGTAGGAAGAATGAGGCGGGTATAATGACCGCCCACACCAGGAGGCCCGTTACAATGAGTGTGGGGCGCCAGCCTATGGCCGACTGAGCCCAGACCAGCAGCGGGATACCCACTACGCCAGCGATGGGAAATCCAATCACCGACATAACCTGAGCCAGGGTACGCTTGCGCCGAAACCAGTAGTTGACAGCCACAGAGACTACTACTCCCCCTCCCAGCCCAGCCCCCAGACTGATGATGACGTTGGCCAGGAAATACATCCATAGGGAATGAATCATGCCAAATATGATGAAGCCAAGGCCCATGATAAAGGCCCCAATGGCAACCATGACGCGAGGGCCAAGCTTGTCCACCAACCAACCGTCAATGGGACCTAAGGTAGCGCTTTCAAGCTGCGCGATGGACCGAGGGGTGGCCATGATCGCCCTGCTCCAGCCAAACTCTTTCTCAAAGAAGCTCAGGTAAGTGCCAAAGCCCTGGGCTGAAAGACCGCCAAAGAACTGGGTCGGCGATACAGCAGCAACGATTATCCAGCCGTAGAACGGCCTCTTCTTTCCAATCCAGGGAAACCAGGGAAGCTTCTGCGAAGCAGGTTGTTTTATCGTTGACTATCCTTTCTTACGTTTAGCCGCCAGACGGGGTATCAGGAGTTACTGACGTCAGCAGGCCCCACGCCACTAACTTCAGACGCCTTCCGCACGGGAGGCTTGGGTCGGGTCCCCAGGAATAAACAGATAGCGCCAATTAAGCTTAAGGCGGCACCGATTATGAAGGTCAGCCTGTAGTCTCCCTGGATGTCCGCCATACGACCTGCCAGAATGGGGGCTGGTACACCGAGAAGAATCTCAAAGGAATTCTGTATGCCACTGATGGTCCCTAGAGATGTACGGCCCCAATATTCCCCTTGCTGAGCGCGCTGCACCGGCATACGTATAGCCCAAGAGATGCCGTAAAAGACCGCAAAGGCCAAGGCCCACCCCAGGTTGTTAGCAAGGGCCAAAATTAATAGAGAGACCGCCAGGAATGTCCCACTGGCCCCCAGGAGAAGGTGTTTCGGCACCCTCTCGCCTATTACCCCCACAAGAAGCCTGCTGGGAATGTTCAGGCTGCTGGCCACCGTCCACACAACGGCGGCTGTACCACGGGAGAGACCCACGCCCTGCTCCAGGTGGAGAAACAGGTGAACCGTCATAGCTGAAGAAACCAGGCCATAGATTCCAATGCCGAGAGCGACGAGCCAGAAGGTGCGGGTGCGCAAGGCTTCCCCTATTGTAAAGTTGACCAATCCCCCTCCTAACCGCCTTCCTACCTCGGCGACAGCGGAGTCAGGAGGGTCTCCATCTGGATGCAGACCGTAAGATTCGGGGTAGCGTCGTATGAAAGATGAGGCAGGGATAATGACCGCCCATATCAAAAGACCCGTGGCTATTAGGGCGGCGCGCCAGCCGAAAGCCGATTGGACCCAGATTACCACCGGAATACCCACTACGCCGGCCATGGGAAAGCTAATTACCGACATCACCTGAGCAAGGGTACGCTTGCGCCTAAACCAGTAGTTGACAGCTGCAGAAACTACGATTCCCCCTCCCACCCCTGCTCCTAGACTAATGATGATGTTGGCCAGGAAGTACATCCATAGGGAATGAACCATGCCAAATATGATGAAGCCGAGGCCCATGATGAAGGCGCCAATGGCGACCATGATGCGAGGGCCAAGCTTGTCCACCAACCAACCTTCAATGGGGCCTAAGGTAACGTTTTCTAGCTGGGAGACGGATCGAGGAGCGGCGAGGAGCGCCCTGCTCCAGCCAAACTCCTTCTGCAGCAGCCCAAGATAAGTTCCAAAGCCCTGGGCGTTAATGCCGCCAAAGAACTGGGTCGGCGCTACGGCAGCAACGACTATCCAGCCGTAAAAGGGCCGCTTCTTGCCAATCCAGGGGAACCAGGGGACTCTTTGCACAACAGACTCTTTCATTTTGGCCATCCTTTCTTAAGCCAGCAAGCTAATGTGGTGTCTCCTTAGTTCTTTACAAAAATAGATGCTCCCTTGCAGGAGAGCACACCCCCTCTGTGGGCATATCACCCCCTGACCCCCTCTCCTGCAAGGAGAGGGGGAAGAGAGGAAATCTGAGGGACACCCTCGGACTCCCGGCAAGGGGGCTTCGCCCCTCTGCGCTCCCCAGTCGGATGTTACGCTGATTTATGACAGTAGGTACTAGAATCTCGTGATTAAAGAACACCCTTTCATGGGATTTGGACTTCTGCTGCTACACGCCAGAGACGCCGGCCGAGGACGGCGTAGGGGCCGCCCGTTCTCTGGTGCGGCTTATGCCTATGCGTCTCGCCATAATGACCTTCTGAACCTCGATGGTGCCTCCAGGATGAGCTCCCGTGAGGCTACTGCGCTGGTACACCTCCTGCTGGCCGCCGAAGGGTGCCCGAGGTTCCCGCACGCCCAACAGAGAATACATACCCAGTATGTCCCTGGCCCGGTCGGCGTTGGTCATTCGGAAGACCTTCCCATACAGAGCCGACTGAGAGCCGTGGTAGCTCATCTCCTGCCTCGCCTGGTACATCCAGTAGTTGCGCTTGGAATAGAGATTGAAGATCTTGGAGTCTATGAAAGCCTCCATCGCCCTCTGCTGGAGAATCGGGTCCGCTCCAATGGTGTGGCCATCGTATTCGGTTTGCCGCACGTACTTGAGCAGATTTTCCAGGGCCTCGTCCCTAGGAAAGGCAGCGCCCCGGCCGCCATGCTCGATCTCCAGAGTTGTCTGAGCCACCTGCCAGCCCTGGTGGTCGCCGCCAATGAGATGATCCCCCGGTATGCGGACATTATCCAAGAAGTAAAAACTCGAGTCATTGCCGGTCAGAAGTTTAATGCGCCTCTGCTCTAAGCCTTCGGATGGGAACGGGACCATGAATAGCCCCAGGTTCCTGTGTCGTGGAGCGTCAGGATCGGTTATGAAGAGTCCCATGAGGTAGTCTGCAACAGCACGGCCGCCGATAAAGGTCTTCTGTCCATTGAGGATCCAGTCGTCGCCGTCGCGTACCGCACGGCTTTGAAGAGACGCCAGGTCGGAGCCGGCACCTGGCTCAGTAAAGAGCTGTGACGCTACCTTCTCCAACTTCAGAAGTGGGGTGAGGAACTTCTCCTTTTGCTCCTCGTTAGCCCAGACCAAGAGGGTGGGGAAGACGTAGGAAATGGTGAAGCCAGCAATGACTCTCGCCTTGTCGAACTCCTCCATGATGATGGTCTCATGGGCACCTGTGAGTCCTCCTCCGCCGTACTCCTTTGGATAGGTAGAGTAAAGCCAGCCCTTGGCAGCCAGCGTCTTACCCATCTCGCGCCAGAAATTGAACTGCTCGTCGGTCAGCGCTGAGCGATCTACGGGCGCTCTCATATCCTTGGGGATATTCCTTTCCAGCCACGTTCGGATCTCTTGTCTGAACTCTTCCTGTTCCTTGGTGTAGTGATAGGTAAAGTCCATGATGCACTTCCTCGTAGGATTAGATTACTCTCTTTCTCAAGCCTGTAGCCTACTCGGATTTGCTTATGGTGTCAAGCTCTTGTACTCGTCCAGTAGATTAGTGACACTTTGCCTCCTCTTTTTGGATTTGTCTTTTAGAGAGGAACTGGATGGGAGTGAGATAGCCCAGAGCCTGGTGAGGACGGATGTTGTTATAGACCCGCTCCCATTGCTGAAGGGC
>JACQTT010000027.1 GCA_016210665.1 Chloroflexota bacterium
CGTCCCGAATTCTATCGTCCGCCGTTGCTCCTCCGTCTTCTCGTTCCTGGGGGTTCGGTCCCACTTCCGCTTCAGGTCATCCTTGACGTTGACGGTGAGCTTCCCAAAGCCATCTATCTCCATGTCCAGGACATCGCCGTCCTGAATAGCGCACAGACCGGCGTGATTAGTACCACAGGCTATAATGTCCCCCGGATACAGGGTTGTGAGCCAGGAAACCCATTCCAAAACTCTCGGAATCTTGTGAGCCATATCGCTGGTAGGGTAGTCCTGGTATAGCTTACCGTTAATCCACAGGCGCACATTCAAGTTTTGTGGATCCGGGACCTCGTCGGTGGTGACAATGGATGGCCCAAGGGGTCCAAAGGTATCCCAACTCTTGCCCCAGAAGAAGCTCAAGCGACCCTCCGGACGCAAACCCCGCGCGGATACGTCTATGAAGTTGGTATAGCCAAAGATGTAGCTATGGGCATCCTCCGCCTTTATCTTGCTCGCCTTCTTCCCAATTACCAGAGCCAGCTCTGCCTCTGGCTCAAAGATAGTCGCCGGGCAGTCTGGGAGGATAACGATATCGCCTGGCCCTATGACACAGCTCGGCGATTTGTGAAAGGCATCTATGTCGGCCGGCTTTGCCCGGGTGCCGTACTCCATATAGTTCACTGCCATGGCCACAATTCTGGTAGGTTCAGGCAGGGGAGCACGCAGACACACCCGGCTTGAAGGAATCCCCTGAGACCGATTAGCGATCTCCTCGATACCGCTCTTGTACCTGTCAAAGCCTGCAATAATCTGATTCATCAGGCTCTGTGGGGATGAATAAACTATCTCCTTTACAGCCTCCCGAATATCAACTACGTTATTCCCCTTCAGCACACCAGGTGTGTAGTCATCGTAAAGCACCAGCTTCATGACGCCTCCCTATGATAGGCATGTTAAATCTCCCTTGTTGTTATCCCCTGAAACCATATGGATGGCATAGCACCGTGATATTGTAGGGTAAGAGAGGCGTCTATTCAATTTGCCCTACTCTTCTATCTAGAGGCCGTTTAAGAACGTTTTTCAACCCCCTAAATCCCCCACTCTTGGGAGACTTTTGAGGCTGGGGGATATCCTCACAGATCCCCCGCAAAGGGGCTACACCCCCTTGCAACCCCTATAATTAAACGGCTTCTATCCATATAATTGACTTTCGTGTAGAATAATCCCCGGTTCTTGGCATTACAGAATACTCTTGATGGCTCCTGCTGCTTAAACTGTATCTATGAGTAGAGAAAAGAGGTAACGCTTAATGAATCTAAGTAAAAAGGAAAAGCTGGCCAGAATGCAACGGGCATTCTATCCCCGAAACGTGGCGGTGGTTGGGGCAGCACGCCACAACAACTTCATGTGGATCAGAAACCACCTCCCTTTTCATCAGAACCACGGTAAGGTGTTCCACGTCAACATAGACAAGAACGAATGGCCGGGGGCTGAAGCCCTGGGTGTTCAATGCTTCGCAAGCCTCCTGGACATTCCAGAGCCAGTGGATTATGTTTCCATTTCCGTTCCGCGTCAAATTGTTCCCAGGATTCTGGAGGACTGCATCAAGAAAGATGTGGCCACCGTCCATGTATATGCGGCTGGCTTTGGCGAGTCGGGAGAACCGGAGGGAATCAGGCTGGACGGGGTGATTAGCGAGATGGCTCGGAAGTCAGGGCTTCTCGTCATAGGTCCCAACTGTATGGGGCTGTTCAACCCCTCGGTAGGGATACGCCAGGGAAGCAATCAATACCATGGCGAGAGTGGAATAGTAGCCTACATCTCACAAAGCGGGAGTCAGGCCACAGGTTTCTCTTTGGAGGCCGATGCCCACGGCGTCAAAATCAGCAAAAGCATAAGCATGGGCAACGGCCTAGTGCTGGACGTGCCCGATTACCTGGACTATTTAGCAGAAGACGAAGAGACCAAGGCGATAGGGATGTTCCTGGAAGGAACCAGAGACCTGCGCAGGTTTTTCAGAAGCCTGGAAGAGGCTTGCAAGAAGAAACCTGTGGTAGTCTGGAAGGTTGGCCAGACCGAGGATGCCGCCAGGGCAACCGCCGCGCACACAGGGACGGCTTACATTCGAGAGGAGCTGTGGATCTCCCTGGTGGACAGATGTGGGGCTTTACAGGTTGAGAGTGTGGAGGAGATGGTTGAAACCATAAAGGGCGTTTCCCTACTCCCTCCCGTCGTCGGATTTAACTTAGGGCTCATGGCTACTACAGGAGGACACTCTACCGAGATGGCCAGCGTGTTCTCCAAATTTGGCTTCAAAATACCCCGTCTGAGCGAGGGATCATATCAGGAGCTTGGCTCCTTCTTCAATCTCCAGGGATCGAACTATGTGAACCCCGTTCAGACCATGAGGCTCACTAGGGAGAACTATGACCGAACTTTGAACATACTAATGGGAGATGAAAACGTGGATCTGGTGGTGGTAGAGATGTCGGCTGGCCCTCTGGCCCAAAGTGAGGAAGTCCTGGAACAGAGAGTTAAAGCTATTAAAGATGCCAAAGGTAGTTCGTTAAAGCCTGCGATAGTCATACTAGCCTCCTCTTTTCCACGGGTGGACTCCTCTATCCTGGATTCTATAGGTAGGAGGTTTGCCCGCGAGGGCATTCCCGCTTTCTACAGCTTCCAACGAGGCGCTCAGGCTCTCAAGCGTGTAGTAGCCTATCACTTTGCCAGATCGTATCTGGCAAAGTAGCTCTACGGTATATCAAAGAGCCTTAATGTTGACCGAAAATGATATGTGGAACATGATAGAGGAGCGACCGAGAACCACGCCGGGAACCCAAGAGGTTTTTGGCTGGAGGGAAGATGGCACAGCTTGATAGCCCTAAAGGTGCAGCTATATCAGGCTTAAACGTTCTTAGGCCCCTAAGGAGGCGGAACTTCGCTCTTCTGATGGCCGGGCGATCAACGTCCGAAATGGGCCGCACGATTCGGGTGTTCGCCCGGGGCTGGCTGGTGCTGGAGCTCACCGGCTCACCGTTTCTTCTGGGATTGGTTACCTCGTCCCTAATGTGGCCTATGCTTTTCATGCCTTTTTTTGGCGGGGTTCTAGCAGACAGAATAGACCGCCGCAAGCTTCTTCTCCTCACAGAATTCTCCTTGACTGCATTGTGGCTCTCTATCTCCGTTGTCATCACTCTTGGGCTTATAGAATGGTGGCACCTCATGATATCCTCGCTTTTGAGCGGTATAATCCAGTCCTTCGGTCGGCCAGCCCATCAGGCTATACTGGGCAACTTAGTGGACAAGGAGGAGCTTCCCAGTGCGGTCGCCATCAATGCCTTCACCCAATACTGGCCGGCTGCCGTAGGTTTGCTCCTAGCGACCCTCCTTATAGGAACCATCGGCGTAGGAGGAGTTTTTTGGATCACGGCCTTTGCCCAACTGTTCACTGGGGTCACCCTTGTCCTGCTTCGGTGGAAGGGTGAAATGGCAGAGGAGGGGAGAAAGAGCGTGCGCCGTAACTTTATAGAGGGTTTCACCCACGTCCGGGGAGAGCCCCTGATTTTGGGCCTGGTCCTCATAGCAGCAGCCTCATCTTTGTTTGGCGGTGCCTACAGCTTCCTTCTGCCCTTCTTTGCCCGGGACATCTTAGGTGTCGGTGCCCAGGGTCTGGGTGTGATGATGCTAGCCAGCAACATCGGAGTGTCTGTTGGAGCAGCAGTGGTAACTATGGCAAGCAACATTCCCCGTCGAGGGCTTTTGCTCATGGGCGCAGCTATATGCTACTCCTTGCTCATCCTTAGTTTCTCTCGCTCCGAAATATTCTTCCTGTCTATAGGGCTTTTGTTCGGCGTAGGGCTATGCGGTACTGCCTCCAGGACTATGATGACTATGATCATGCAGATCCTGGCCCCTGACCATCTTCGAGGACGTGTAATGAGCCTTCAGGTTTCCATTATGGGCCTCTCCTCCATCGGAATTCTGGTTATGGGGGCCGTTGGCCAGTACCTAGGTGCCGTGAACACGGTTTTCATTGGGGGTAGTCTCTACGGATTGGTAGCGCTGGTCATCTTCGCCCGAATGCATCAATTGAGGAGATTCCGATGAGGAGATTCCGATAGCCCCACGAT
The DNA here is from genome assembly GCA_016210665.1 of Chloroflexota bacterium. Lineage (GTDB taxonomy): Bacteria > Chloroflexota > Dehalococcoidia > Lucifugimonadales > JACQTT01 > JACQTT01. The sequence goes on from JACQTT010000027.1 coordinate 4,110, forward strand.
GAGTAAAACCTTCATAAACTTGTCGGACCCGATCAATGCAGCTCCCTAAAGCCGCTAACGTATTGTGGTTGGCAGTGGTCTCCCTGACGCTAGCGCTCAATATTTCTGGTTGCAGTGAGGCTCCTCTGGTTGTATCTAGCGAGGCTATCAAGAAACTTGGGTTCGACCCCTCAACTGTGAAGCAGAAACATAGTGGCAAGATTGGTGTCCCAGGACTCCCTGACGGGTTCACTTATAAAGAGGTCGTTTCCCCAGGCGAATTTGATGAGCCCGATGTAATAGCTCTGGACCCGACAGAGAAGTTCTTATATTTCGTGACAAAGGGGGAGTACCCGGACTCCTCAGTTTACCGGGTGGACCTTGTGAGCGGAGAGATCATGCGACTTGCCACGGGGCTTCACAGGCTCGGCGGTATCACATATTACCAGCCGGGGAACGTCCTTATCGTTGGCGAAGAGGGCACTGGAATAGGCCCAACGGAAAACAAATTAGGGTTCTGGTATGGGTTGCGACCAGATGTGGTAGATCAACCCACACCCCCTCCATTAAGGGCTATGGGGCAATATAGGGCTGAGGGTATAGAGCCTGTTGGCGCTGACACTATCTACCTGGGGGAGGATCAGCCACATGGGGGTTATGTTTATAAGTACGTCTTGGACTCGCCCCCGGACCTGACACGAGGAACCCTGTTCGTCCTCAAAGAGAATGAAGGATGGATCAAGACGAATTACCTGGAGGCTCCTGACACTGGTAAGGAGGGTACTAAATTTTATGCCGCAGAGGACATGCACATGGGCCCCGACGGCAAGCTGTACCTGGTCATCAGTGCCGAAGCAGAGAATAGGGTCGTAGCCATTGACCCCATTACTGCAAAGGTGACAGACTTCGTATCTGGGAAAACCAAAGGCTTTCGGAGGCCCGACCAGCTTGCCTTTAGCCCCAGCGGTGTCCTGTTCATAACCGAAGATGTAGATGTGGGAGATATATGGGCTGCTTTACCAGACGGCCCAGATGAGGATTCCCTCTCTGACGGCGTGTACCGGTTTCTTACCGGCCTTCCCTATATCCAAGGCATTGTTTTCACTAAAGATGGCACCACCTTTTACGTAGCTCAGAAGGGTGATGTAGACTCGATCATTGCAATATCGGGTTTCAAATACCCTTAAACTCGTCGGTATGACAACCACCGGTCGAAAAGGAACTTCACAACTGCCGTGCTCTGGTTTCGGGTGTGTGCCTCAGTGTCAGAAAACGAGCCACCCAGGCGAATTCTCGAAAGACGGGCGATAAAAATATCCTCTTTGTAATGAACGATTATTGTAGCGTGCCCTCTCCTGACGTGGTATGCTAGCTTCGAGAACAGTTACTCTCAATATGCTTTTGAGGCTAGAATATGCTCAGGTACCCTTCTAATGCAGGTAAAACCAATGGCTGACCAGCAGGTTGCAGTGCTTATAGATTTCGAGAATGTAGGTCTTAGCCCGATTCAGTGGCTATTCGACCAGATATCAGATGTAGGCAGGATCATTATAAAAAGAGCCTACGCGGACTGGTCCGTCGCCCGCAACCTGCGAGATGGCCTTCTTGAGCTTGGCATCGAACCGATCCACCTGTTTCACTCGGCGGGATCAGGCAAGAATTCCTCCGACATACGGCTCGCCATAGATGCTGTTGAGCTGCTCCACCAGTCTCCTGTGGATACCTTCGTAATCGTCTCCTCAGACAGCGACTTCGTTCCCCTCGTTAGCAAACTCAGGGCGGCTGGCAAGACTGTGATCGGGGCAGGACGAAAGGCTACGGTCTCAAACACCCTCGTGAGATCGTGTGACAGGTATTTTTTCCTCGACCAGAGTGAACCATCGTCTGCAAAGACGCTATCTCCTCAGAAACAAGACCAGGACGATGTCCTGATACGCGCTGTGAAAGCGGCTCTAGATGAGCAGGGGAAGGTGGTCGGGAGCAAGCTTCGCCAGACGCTTCAGCGCCTTGACCCAAGCTTCGACTTCAGAGCACGAGGCTATTCTACCTTCGTTCGATTCCTTGAGGCATCTCCAGAGGTAAAGGTCACCCGACATGGTCCAAGAGAGGATGTGACCGTTGAATTAGCGGACATCAGCGCGGTTCAGAAGGACAAGCCATCGGACCCCCAGCTATGGGGGACCAGCATTGACGTGGCCTGGTCCCAGAGAGCCGAAAAGTCTGGCCAGCCGACGATTCCCGGCCCCACCGCCTCCGCATTGGCGGCAAAGGTTCTCGGTGTCGGCAAGCTGAGCGACTCCCCTTACAAGACCCTTCAGCGTCTGCTTGATGCCAGCGACCTTCTAGGCAGCAAGTGGTCGCGCGATAAGAACACTATAGCGAAGCGATAGAAGCCATTCAGAGTTTTTCTGGGGCGAAATCTGGTACCACTCCCCAAGGTGATGGTTCCCTCCCAGCCCGAACTTAATTCGACAGCACCAACTCCCTATTATGAAGTGTCTTTTAAAGCAGGGTGTAGGGCTATGCCCTGTTTATCAACTCTCGCTCTATACAACTAGGGCTTTGTTGTATAAATACCTCGACTGTTCCCAGGGTGGGTGAGATGTATAAGGAACCGTGCGATCAGGCACTAAGGGTCTAACCTGATGGAATCATACGCTCCAGGGATCGAACCAGTTTCTCAGGCAGGGGTCGTCCTGCTGCTGTTTGCAGTGATTGCCAGCCGTACCTGCGGGAGAGCCACCTGGAACCCCAGTACATAGCGAGCCCCGTGAGAGCCCCTATTGCCAGATTCCCGCCGAAGGCCATGGATACCGCTGCTACCAATACAGCGATACTTAGCTGGGCCAATGTCCTGATGTTCAGTCCTAGGAGAATGTGCTGCATTCCTACGTAGAATAGAAGGGCACCCAATGTGGCGGAAGGTAGCAGGCCACGAACCTCCCAGGCGGATCGCCCGAAGAGGAGGGCGACAGCAATGAGCATGAGTCCCAGAAATGTGGTGGCAAGGGGGGTTCTGGCCCCTAGGCGATAGTGGGCGGTGAGACCGCCACAGCCGTGGCAGTTGGGTAGGCCACCAGTCAGGCCGGCCCACAAGTTCCCTAATGCAATGCTCATAGCGATGCGTGGGGTCGTAGCCCTTTCTGCTCGTCCGCCAAAATATGTCCTGGCAGCATCGGCCGTGGCTATGACGGAATTGGTCAAGGTTAAGGGCAACTGGGGCAGAACCAAAAGCACCAGCGCCGGCCAGAAATCCCCTACCGATGGTAACCCAAAGGTGACAGGAGCTGGCCCGATCATCCACTCGAATGTGCTCTCCGCAGTGGAAACGCCGACCCCAATGCCAATTGCAACGACAACTAATGCAGCCGGAAGGGAAGGCAGGCGGACGAGGGTCAGAAGTAGGGCCGCGCTCCCAATCCCCAGGAGGATCCCTGAGGGCAAAGACAAGCCCCCCAGGTTCGCATACGATAACTGTCCACTAAGGAGAAATGGTCTCTGGAACACCAAATGGTAAGCACTCTTGAGCAGAAGCAGTCCGAGCCCTATCTGTACGCCGCGTACCACAGCCAGGGGAACTACCTTGTCCAACAGCCTAATGGCTCCCACGGCTGAAAGGATTGCTAATGAGCCGGCCATGAGGAGCGCAGCGGCTGCAATAACAGATGGGGGCGAGTTATGGGCTATGGCGATGACGGCGAGGGCCTTCAAGGGTTGTACAGGCATAGGGATGCGAAAATACCAGCCCGACAGGATGTAAACCATGCCTACACCAAAAAGGGTGGTGGTGGGGTTCAGGCCATTGACGGCTATCAGGGTGGCTTCTAGCGGGATAAGAACCCCCAGGTCTCCCAACCCGCCGCTAAACTCCTTGGGTGTCAGGACATAGGGCCCGAGGCGGAGTTTCATGGGATTATCTTACCACAGACGGCCGCCCTCGGTTAAAATATGGGCGGATACCTTCCTGGGGCACGTCCAGTATGGCCTGAGCTATCTCCTCCATGAGGTTAATGCCTAGCCTCGTAAATCTCTTTACAAATGGGAGGATGCCTTGGTCAACCAACGAAACGTCGTTGTTCCCTCCCACCCGGCCCCGCAGCGTTGCTCCGGCCAGCAGGCGTGTCCCACACCCCCCCCGTGAGGGCCTCAGAGGGCAAAGCCCCCTAAGAGATTGCTGCGTGGGAGGGCCTGCCCACCCGCCTGCCAGAGAACCTGTTCGGCGTGCAGGTCAGGCCTTGGCAGGCGGGTGAGAATGACAAGGTATTATTGTGACTGAGCACTAAAACGACATTATAGTTTCAGCAGATGCGAGAAGCGTCGGTCGCTGCGATATGGACCTACGATGGCCAGGTTAAGCTTCTCGGTAACAAGAAGATCGGAGGCCACCCTTTGGACGGCCTCCAGAGTCACGGCGTCCACCGAAGATATTACCTCTTCCACTGTGTGCATCTGACCCAGAAGCATCTCCTGGGCACCTATCCAGCGAGACACGGCCCTGGTGTCCTCCATTCGGAGCATCAGACGGCCCTTGCTTAGCTCTTTGGCCTTGTGCAACTCCTCCTTAGATAAGCCGTTACGCAGGTCCCCAATCTGGGCAAGGACGGTCTCAATAGCCCGATGGCTTCTCTTGGGATCGACGCCACAATAGATAAGGAAGGCTCCAGAATCCTGCAAGTGGCTCGGCGTACTGTACACATCGTAGACCAGTCCCAGCCTCTCCCTCATCTCCAGGAATAGGCGGCTGCTCATTCCCTCCCCCAAGATTACGCTCATTAGGTCAAGGGCATAACGATCGGGATGGGTGGCCGATAAACCACGCAGGGCAATGCACAGGTGAGCCTGGTCGGTCTTGCGGTGCTCCAGGCGAAACTGAGGAGATATCTGGTCATCTACTGCAGCAGAGCAACCCAACGGCGTGTTTAAGGGCCAGTCCTCCCAAAGAGGGGCAACCCTATCCACCACCTCCTGATGCGAAAGATCTCCTGCAATGCTAATAACCCCGTTGCTGGGAATATACTGGCGAGCCATGTAGTCGAGCATTGCCTCTCGGGTTATCCCCAGCACCGATTCCTTGGTCCCGGCGATGTCTCGTCCTAATGGATGGTTAGGCCACAGCATCTCGTCAACGATCGCATCCAATCGGGCGTTGGGATAATCGTTGGTCATCTTCAACTCCTCTAGAATGACCAGACGCTCCTTTTCTATCTGCTCGGCATCGAAGCGGGAGCAGCGAATCATATCGGTAAGGAGATCCAGAGCGATAGGGAAGTGAGGATGGGCCACCCTGGCCCAGTAAAGCGTTAGCTCCCTCTCTGTGCCGGCGTTAATCGCTCCACCCAGGGACTCAACGGTCTCGCTGATCTCCCTAGGTGTAGGACGGCGATGGGTTCCCTTGAAGCACATGTGCTCGATGAAATGGGAGATGCCCGCCTTTTCAGAGGACTCATACCTGGATCCGGTGCCAACGAATAGATTCAGGCTGACAGAGAAGGTATGAGGCATTGTGCTGGTTACAATCCTTAGCCCGTTGCTAAGGGTAGTCTTCTGGTACATATCATCCTCCAGACCTTGATTGTATGAGAAAGGGGACAGCACAGTCAACGACTCTTGGCTTCATGGGTTTCCTGGTATAATCGACCTAAAGAAGTTATCCTAGCTTTATCTGGGGCATCGTCCCCCTAAAGAGAGGGCGGCATAATCCTCTGGCCCCTTCTGTGGACTCAGGGCATGATGCTTAGGCGGGAGTCAAAGAGCTTCTAACGAATTCCTATGCTAATTCTGGGTATCGAGACCTCCTGCGACGAAACCGCTGCGGCCGTAGTGGAAAACGGTCGCACAATCCTATCCAATGCCATAGCCTCCCAGGCCGACCTTCACGCCCGATACGGGGGCATCGTGCCCGAGGTAGCATCCCGCCAGCATATCCTGAGCATGATGCCCATGGTGCAGCAGTCCCTAGAAAGCTCCGGTCTTACTTTGGCGGACATGGACGGTGTGGCCGTGACCTTCGGGCCAGGCCTAGCTGGCTCTCTACTGGTGGGAGTGAACTGCGCTAAAGCATTGGCCCTGACTCAGGGACTCCCACTAATAGGCGTGAACCACCTGGAAGGCCATATCTACTCTGCCTGGCTGGAAGGCAACGACCCCCAAGAGAGGCCAGGGTTCCCTTTGATGTGCATTATCGCCTCTGGAGGACACACCGACCTCATACTCATGGAGGATCATGGCGAGTATACCCTCTTGGGCCGCACCCGAGACGACGCCGCGGGAGAGGCCTTCGATAAAGCGGCCCGGGTGCTGGGTCTGGGTTTTCCTGGAGGCCCCGCCATCCAGCGGGTCTCGGCTAACAGAAAAAGCCCAGAGCGGCTTCCACGACCCTTCATCAAAGACAGCTTGGATTTCAGCTTCAGCGGCCTCAAGACAGCCCTGCTCAAGCGGGCTCAGGAGAGGAGATTATACCCACCTTCCCAATATGGAGACGTTGACTCCTCTTCGGTGGCGGATATAGCCGCAGCCTTCCAGGAGTCCATAGTAGAGGTAATAGTAGATAAGACCATCGAGGCTACGATAAAACACCAGGCCAAGGGTATTATTGTAGGAGGAGGGGTAGCCGCCAATGCCCTGCTTAGGGACGAGATGAAACGGCGCTCTCCTGTAACGGTGCTCACGCCATCTCCTAGCCTGTGTACAGACAACGCCGCCATGATAGCCGCCGCGGGTTACTTCCACCTGCAGCAGGGCAAGGTAGACGGCTGGGACCTGGACGTGGTTCCCAGCTCCAGGCTAGGCTAGCGTCAGCGCCTGCCTCACACAAAAACACACGTCAGGGGAGTTCATCCCGATGGAATCGGGATGCCGGGAGTCTGAGGGTGTCCTGTGCCTTATGCGCAGCAGTTCGCCAGTCTGACTGGTGTCAAGGTGGGACAGTTGCTCAGCAAGTTAGAAGTCATAATCCCGATAAGCATGGTCGTGGGCCACAGGATGTTCATATGAACTTTGCGCTGTATCTTGACAACCTTCCTGTTATGACCCTTGCAGCCGCGAGAACAAAAAACCCATATAGTTTGGAGTTTTGGGTATTTGTAATCGTTATGGCAGTAGCAGTAATCTATATCTGGGTAAAAAGTTGGTCGGAGTCTCTTAAGCAACATGACGTGTTTACGAACACAATGCAACAATTACAGGAGGCTGAGGAGAAACGCAAGCGCTTAGAAGAAGAACGCGAGCGCGAAGAAGAAAAGCGGAAGCGTGTGGAAGAAGAGCAGAAAAGGCAGGAGCAGGAGGCTGAGGAGAAACGCAAGCGCTTAGAAGAAGAACGCGAGCGCGGAAAAGAAAAGCGGAAGCGTGTGGAAGAAGAGCAGAAAAGGCAGGAGCAGGAGGCCGAGGAGAAGCGCAAACGCATGGAAGAAAAGCGGAAGCGCAAGGAAAAAGAACTGGCTTTGTACATAGTCTTAAAGAAGAAGCCGTTCCTTGATGAGATAGCAGCCAGTCCTCAGGAGCCGATCCCTTATGTTCAGTTAGCCCGCTTCCTAGTTAGAGCTTTAGAGCTAGAGAAAGAGCTTGAGGAATATTGGGCATCTTCGGAAACCCCAGTCTTGCTAGACCACATCGCACTGGCCAGGAAATTCAACTGGCTCTCAAAATCCCTCTTAATGATTCGCTTACGCATGAGCTGGGGAATAGAAGTCGTCCTCCTGCTGGAGAGGATCCAAGAAGAAAAGGGCCTCGCAAGTCAAGGTAAGCCTCGCGAGACCTGGAATATGCTAATGCGGAAAACCTCCTCAGGCAAATGGCTCACTCTCCCCTCAGAAGCAGAACCATTCCAAGCCGACCGCGCTCTATTAAATGAAGCGAGCGAGGCCTACCTCAAAGCTATTAGCCTGGGAGCGGGGCTTTCATCATACACACTTGGCTCTACAAAATTGCATTACGCCAAGCTTTTGGTCTTAGTGTTTGGTAGCAGTAGGGACTATTACGCCCGGGAAGCCGAAAAGGACCTGAGAACGCATCTGCGCAGATATCCGGATCATATAGCAGCGCTAGAAAAGCTGGCTGATGCCATATTCATTTACCAGTCTAATGATAAAGTGCGCCTTGAACGCCTCAATTCAATTAAGGCAAGGATAGAAGAGGCTCGTGTACGTCAAAATCTCAAAGTTGCGCCGCCTTCTGGAATCCGCCCTCCCGGTGAACCTCAGAGTCCCTATCCCCCAAACTGGGCTGACCTTTCGCAGTCAATTAAAAAGAGGGACCGCTTTCGCTGCACGCAATGTGGTGCGTCGGACGTGGAGTTGCACGTGCATCATGTCGTACCACTATCGCAAGGTGGGAGTAACGACCTCGATAATCTTGTTACCCTCTGTGCCTCCTGCCACAGCGAAATTCATCCCAGAATGGGCGATGCGTAGTAGTTCCTGGTCGGTCTTTCCTTCCCCATCTAGTATACGGAGAGAGTGTCACTAACCTCATGGTATAGCACAGGTGTCCCCCAGAATCTTTCTCCCCCCTTCCAGAAAAGGAAGGGGATAAAGGGGATAGTTGGTACGCAATTCAAGCATCAAGACTGTAAATGGAACAATTTTTCGTGCAAAGCTCCTTCTATCATAAAGGCGAGTCGTCTTCCCCCTTCCAGCTCCAATACAGGCTCTTGTAAAGATGGATCAGCCCCTGATGCCTCCGGGCAGAGTTTATCAGAGGCGACCTTCCCTGGCGAAAGAGGAGCCGAGCCATCTCCCTGGTTATCTCGTTTTCTGAGAGAGGGGGATAGCGATAATACATCTGCAATGAGCTTAGAGCTACGGACCTCTCTCCCGCAACCTGACCCCAGGCGTAGAAAAAGGGCAATACCACGTTGACGGCGATCTCTCTGGCCCTGCCTTGACCCAGAAAAGGAGATGCCATGAGACCTCGGGTAAGATGAGATGGCCTCTCCATCAGAACCAGGGGAAGAAGCCCCCGGACTAGGCCCTTATTTATATGCCGATCTAGGAGATGGGCCGCGCCTAAGATCCGTCGGCGCGGGTGGTTTCCTGGCCTGACCCTGAAGAGTTGCCATGGGGAGGATATGGATTCGAGGTGGGGCAGCCAGCGCCGCATAACGGCCATCTCCCGGTCTCCGGTGTCCGAGGAGGATGAAAGGCCTGCGACGCCCAGGAGCAGGGCCTTAAAGGCCAGAAGGCGAGTGGAGGGCAGCTCCCCAGCCAACGACGCCAGTGCCTTTAAGGGCACTCGGTAGGCCAACTCAAGGAAAGGCTTGCGGTTGTTGGAGTAACCTAACGCCTCCATGATACCTCGATACAGCACCTCCTCGCCCTCCTCTCTCATAAGTTCAAGGGTGAACCCCCGGCTCTTGGCTAGAAACCTCTCGTCTCCCGCCAAGTCTATCCTCTGACCCAGTTCCCCATCCTTTAGAGACCTAAGCTCCCGCAGAAGCTCCGATTCGAGTAGATCCTTGGGAGGTTCAAGGGGTGTCGGCTCCAATTTCACGATGGGGGCTACTGTTCCAGACTCCTGGACGGATCCGGCCTCGCCGTTGGTCGAGAGAACAGCGTGGAGCACGACGCCGTTGTAGCGTCGGTTCAGGTGATGGCCATGGTGCTCCCACTCCGACGATCCCAGGTGAATCTCCACGTCGCCCCTGATGATCTCGCCCTGAGAAGTCCTGATTATGGCATCGCGAAAATCTGGGCCGGCCTGGGAGCTGGTTCGCCCTGGGTAGAGGACGTGTATCGGCAGTTGATCCTTAGTGACCAATGCCTGGGATGTTGCAGCCATACTCTGCCAAAGCAGAGACAGACCCCTCTCAGAAAGCCTCCCTTTAGCTCTGGTAGACGTCTTCGCGGCCAAGGTTCACCTCATCGAGCACAACACTCAAGGTGCTATCTTATACGCCAGGATCGAGGTTTGTTGCATCAGCATCTTCCTCCTCTTGGGTAATAGTTTTGGCTTCATAAATGAAATCGGCCCTCTCGGCTACCATCTGGAGCAGGGTGCGAGAGGAGCCGCGAGGCATGTACATACCCGTCTCCCACTCGCTTATAGTCTGCTGGCGTACCCCCAGCTCGTCTGCCAACTCCTTCTGGGTGCGCCCCAGGTAACGCCTCAGGAACCTGATCATCTCACCATTCCATTTCACCCTAGGTCCTCTGCCGCTTCTGGGATACTCCATACTGCCTCCTTAACCTGCCGGGAATCGGAGTTTTTCCGGAGGGTTCCTATGCCTGTGCCAAGGAACTCCTGTAAGAATGTTACACGCTTCCGTGTATGCAGTCAATAGCCCCATGGGTAATATCTCATCCCTGTTGTGCCAACAGAAACGGTTACCGAAGTAGTCATCACTGTGTAAAAATAAGGTGCGCCATTAGAAGCCGTCAATCCGCTTCCCCCGCTGGGCCACCAGGGTCAGCTCTAGCAGGCTGCGGGAAAAGGGGAGTGCCCCGATTCTATCGGAGCCCAGGGAGTCCCGATGAAATCGGGATACAAAAAATTCCCCCTTCCAGGAAAGGAAGGGGGTCAGGGGGGTGGTCGTCCCGACCAGTCGGGATTCAGCACCCTTCTAGGAAGCCAGGTCGATGTTCGTGCTATTAGGCAATGGTGCGCAGGGAGATGCCTTTCTTCAGGAGGCTCCCCGCCTGGGTAGTTCTCAAAGGGCGACGGCGACCCGATCCCTATATGGCCGTATAGGTATCCATTTAGGATCGCTTCTTTGTTATCGCCAATCTGCCTGGAGTCGCACTGTCGCCTCCATTCGATAGCACTTATTCTGAGTTAATTCGCTCTGGACATGCGCCGTGGAGCAATCTAAAATAGTTCGGTTTATGTTAAATCGACTATTTAATGCACCTAAGGCACGGGCGGTGGAC
>JACQTT010000025.1 GCA_016210665.1 Chloroflexota bacterium
CCATTCAGAGGGTCGGCTGATCCTCTAGCAGGCTGCGGAAAAAAGGGGAGTGCAGAGGGGCGAAGCCCCTTTGCCGGGAGTCCCGATTTCATCGGGATACAAAATTCTTCCCCCTTCCTGGCTAGGAAGGGGGTTAAGGGGATGGTCGTCCCGACCAGTCGGGATTCAGCACCCTGCTAAGGAATGTTAACAGTAGCAGAAGGCCTAATGCTGTCGTCAGCGGCGGATGGCTCTTTAAGACCAACGAGATTGGCGGTTATCAAAAGGCGATGGTCATAGACCATACGGGGGACGCACGTAACGAGGGTTATGATGGAAGTATCAGAGGGAGAAAGCTGGATCTGCCTCTCATGCACCACTCGAGCAGACACCGCTTCATACAGGTAGGTGGTGTCTTCTCTGTTTTTCAGCAGGACGTAAACCCTATCTCCCTGCCTTAGATGCTGGGCTATTTTAGGCAAATCTTGAAAGACGTTGCCTCCGCCAGCCAGCGGATTTTCCAGGTGTCCAAAATACCAGCCATTGGACGGCTCGCCAGGGTTGGCAGTACCAGGAATGTGACCCACAATCTTTTTAGGGGTCTCGTAAGCCCTACTGCTACCCAGGTCTAGTATGGCCAGATCCCTGACCTCAGAGTTTACTCCTATAATCGGTATCTCCATCCTCTCCGCAGCCGATAGATCTCCTACATCTAGAGAGGAATAGTGGCCGTTTAGGGGGATGAAGCCTTCGGGAAGAGATTTCATTTCATAAGGGTCAGTGCCAGCCCACAAAGGAGCACCCCAGTATTTGGGGTTTAGCTTGTCTCCTGGATAAAGGGAGAGAAAATCATGGGTTGATGCTACAATAGCATCCTTCTCGGAAACCGAAGAGCCCTCGCCAGAAAAGGTAAGCTTATCCAACTGGGAGCGGGCAAGGACGGCGTACCCATAGTAAGTGCCAGTGGCGATAAGAATAAGAGAACCCAGAGCTATAAAGAGCACCCCAAGCAGGTACGCCTTGTGCCTTCTCTTCGGCAGGTCTTCTGCAATCATGCCAGGACCGCGCTCACACAAGGATTCTTTACCTTTGCAAGGGAGGGCATGTTCGATGTATCAACGGTCATACAAGTACAGGCTAAAAGAGCACCATGGCGTCGCCTGACTGCATGGCTCATAAGAGTCCTATGTTCTCACCAGGGAATGGGTTTATCGCATTCTGGGACTGTGCGCTGCGCCGCTGGTTATAGGTTCGTTGATGTAGACGTCTCCGTTGCGGATCTTGATATTAAAGCCGCAATCGGGACTGGAGCATACCCACGCCTTATAGTGAATAGGTGCTCCCTGACTACCGAAATCCGATAGAGGCAGTAAATCGCCTGCATTGCACTTCTGGCACTTAGGCCAACCATTAGAGTTCTCCACTTAGGCCTCCTCCACACTATTTTAAGCTTGGGCAAGTATATCACTCTTTTCGCAGGTCTAGCAAGCCTTTTCGACTGTTTTCATCACCTGACTCAAGGCTCAGCGGTACTACAACCAAACGATGGTACACTGGACCAGACGACAGGAGAGTGCTTCTCATAAGGCTTATCTCTTGAACTGTCATGGCCGAACTCATTGGAATATGTATCGCCGACAGATGTTCTCCCACCTTGCACCTGTCATGCTGAGAAACCCCCTCTTTCAGCCTCGCAAGAGTCAGGTGAGGACTAAATTCCCTGCGCTCCCTGGGGAATCCTAGTCTATGCATGACCTCCTCCAGCCTTTGCTGCAAGTCGCGAAGGGAGTCTGTTTCTCCAGTCATGCCAATCCATATCACTCTCGGAGATTGCCAATTAGGAAAAGCCCCCACCTCCGCTAATGCTAAGGTAAAAGGCACAACGCCCTGAGAAGCCTGCGACATCGCATCCTGGATGGCCGTCACGCGGCTAACAGGGATATCTCCTAAGAATTTCAGGGTTAGATGTATCCCCTCTGGTTTCACCCAGCGCAAACCAGAGAGAGGTAGCTCTTGCAGGCGTTCGATTGCATTCCTCAGAGCCTCTTTAAACGGTGCTGACAACTCTATGGCTATAAAGGCTCTATAGACCGAGGGCTTTTGCATGTCAGGCCACTGTCCCAGGAGATAATTCCAGAAGCCTGGCCGCGTTTTTCCCTAATATGGCGTCCTGATCGGATAAAGATAGCCCACATCCTCTAACCTGTCGTATCAGCCTATCCTGCGACACAAGGGGATAGTCGCTGCCGAAAAGGATTCGAGCAGATCCCACCAGCTTAGCAACGGAGGCAAATACCTTGGGTCTATAGAGAAAAGGAGACGCAGCCGAATCGAAGTAGGTGTTCCCCAGGGCTTGACCCACCTCAGGCATCAGGGCATAGAAAGGCAAGCCACCTCCCCAGTGAGCGCAAACCACCACAAGGTCAGGAAAGATTTGAATAAAACGCCATAGAACCTCCGGGGTTGTCATGCCCTTGCCCTCGTATGTGTGGCCGATGGGTTCCGAAGAATGCACAAGTAAGATAGAGCGATAGGCCCGGGCTACCTGTGCCAACGCCATCATGGTTTCCTTCTCCCCTAAGTCAAAACCCTGGATGTCGGGATGCAGCTCGCCAACGCCTCTGAGGCCAGCCTGAGCACATCGCTCTGCTTCCAACGCCGCCGCTTCACCCCAGGCAGGATTAACAGACGAGAAACCCACTAGTTTATCCGGATAGCGACGGCAAACCTCAATTACGTAGTCGTTGACCTCCCTGGCCAGCCCAGCGTCCTTCCAGCCGATCCCCATGACCACAGCCACATCTACACCGGAGACTTTCATGCCAGCCAGAAGGTCCTCAGCAGTAGCAATTTGGGTCTTAGGATTGGAATAGAGGGCGCGAAAAGTAGAATCTTGGGCGAGGTATCTCTGACGTTGTTCTCGTAGCCAGGGAGGAAGGATATGAGTGTGAAAATCTATAATCACGTTGCCTGATTATATAGCTCCGTAAACTCCTATCACAATGCCAGCTAGTAGACTCTAAGATAATCAGGCGCAGGTAAGGCCTCTCTCATAACTATTGACAGATTCTACGGATATATTATACTGACTTTTGATACATATAACAAAGGTGCCGTAAGAGACTATTAATAATGAGACATCCTGACGGCCTGGAGTGTTGTGGGGGGCGAATTTTGCACATTAGTAGAGGGATTTAGCATGAAAACTGTAAGGTTCAATTTCACGATTGCCGAGGACCTGCTTGTGATGCTGAAGGCCAGCGTTGGCGACCGTAAGCGTAGTAATTTCATCAGCGCAGCCGTACGTGAAAAGCTTCTTCAGCTTGAACAGGAAAAACTCAATCAAACCCTCATAATGGGTTACAGAGCCAGGCGAAATGAGGATGCCAAGCTTAGCAAAGACTGGGAGGATTCCACCCTGGAGGGGTGGCTGTAATGAGTTGAGAGGGTTGTTAAAAGTTTACATGTAGTGGCGGGGTATATGGCTGAAATGCGCTTTCCCAGACACGGTGACATTTACGAGGTTAACCTTGATCCAGTTGTTGGCGCTGAAACTGGCAAGCGCAGGCCGGCGCTAATTGTTTCCAATGACATCAACAATCAATACTCTGAGACCGTAACAGTGCTTCCCATCACAGGGCAATCAGCCGAGAAAATATATCCATTCGAGGTCCTAATTCCTGGAGGCATTGCCGGACTCACCAGAGATTCTAGAATAAAGGCGAACCAGATACGCACCATTGACAGACATCGGTTAGTGGGCCTTCGCGGGTCACTACCACTCCACTACCTCCCAAAAGTGGAACAAGCTCTAAGAATCCACCTCAATTTGAAATAAGGGTGTACTGTCAGCATCAAACAGCGCTAGCCAATGACCCGTTTTCCTTTTCTAACTGCCTCCATTGAAGAACCACATTCCGCGAGCTTGACATACCGCAGCAGGCTTAATACAATGAATTCAAACTCTAAATAGTCATAAAGGCGCAGAACAGGGCTAGTAAGCCACAAGCGAAGCTTCAGAGAGCCGGAACAGGCAGTGCCCTGAGCCTGCCGAAGGGTGGAAGCCGGCGCCGGCGCAGAGGCTGAATGGGCCTGGGAGCCGCAGGGCGAAAGGAATAAGTAGCCCGAGCCGGAGGGGGCACCGTTATCATAGCCTAGGGCATCGAGGAGATCGCCTCCGTGCCTATAAAGATGTTGTCTACGCTGGGCTTCTCTGGCATCAAAGGGTCGCAAGAAGTTACAGTCATAGGCAACAATGAGGGTGGCACCGCGGAGATACCCCGCCCCTTGAGGGACGGGGTATCTTATTTTCCAGATATGTCTTATGACGGTGAGTGGGGGGAAATGTATCACCCAACCCTACAAGAGGTCAAAAGGCTGGCTAGCCAGGGGAACCTGATCCCAATCTATAGGGAGATCAGGGCAGACCTGGAAACCCCGGTATCCGCCTTCTTGAAGATAGCTCGGCCTCCCTACTCCTTCCTGCTGGAGAGCGTAGAAGGGGGGGAGAGGCTGGCACGATACAGCTTTATCGGCACAGAGCCTTATCGGACCACCAGGACAGGTCCGAGGCAGGGGGACAGCTATATAGACCCCCTTCGGCCCGTCCAAGAGGAGATGAGTCGCTACCGCCCTGTCCAGGTCCCAGGGCTGCCCAGGTTCCTTGGGGGAGCGGTAGGCTACATCTCCTACGATGCCGTCGGCCACTTCGAGCGCCTGCCGTCTCCGAAAGGGGATCCCTTGGAGCTGCCGGAGTCTATTCTTATGCTCACCGCTACCTTACTAGTCTTCGATCACCTGCGCCACAAAATCTTGGTAGTCAGCCATGCCTACCTGGACAGCGACGTAGAATCGGCCTACGGCATGGCGGTGTCACGCATCGAGAGCCTGGTCAAGCGCCTGGATGCACCGCTTCCTCGCCCGGCCAAAGAGGTTATTCCCCTTCGCGAGCAGAACCCGACGGTCGCTTCAAACATGACTCGTCAGCAGTTCGAAGCGATAGTCGGGCAGGCGAAGGAGTACATATATGCCGGAGACGTCATCCAGGTGGTGCTCTCCCAGCGCCTGGCCCGCCAAACCAAGGCTCGCCCTCTGGACATCTACCGCGCATTACGAACCATAAATCCATCTCCCTACATGTACTACCTGGAGCTGGGGGATTTCCACATAATAGGCGCTTCCCCCGAGCTCCTGGTTAGAGTAGAGGATGAAGTAGTCGCCAACCACCCTATTGCAGGCACGCGCCCAAGAGGCCCCGACCCCCAGACCGACGCCGCCCTGGAAGAGGATCTGCGCACCAGCGAGAAGGAGCGCGCCGAGCACATCATGCTCGTGGACCTGGGTCGCAACGACATCGGGCGGGTCAGCCAGCCCAGCACGGTCGAGGTGACCCAGCTTATGGACGTTGAGCGCTACTCCCACGTGATGCACCTGGTCTCCCACGTCACTGGCAAACTGAAGCCTGAGCTGACCTGCTACGACGCCCTCAGGGCCTGCTTTCCCGCCGGCACCCTCTCCGGAGCGCCCAAGATCAGAGCCATGGAGATCATCGCCGAGCTGGAGCCGGACAAGCGAGGCCCCTACGG
>JACQTT010000029.1 GCA_016210665.1 Chloroflexota bacterium
ACTCTTCGCGGCTCTGGCTATTCTTTATATGGCTGCCATAGGGCTTCTAGCCCTCTGGTTCTACGTGCATTCTCCCCGGGCATGGCGAAACCACATCGCCGACGACAAGTGGCACGAGGATTTCTTAGTCGAGACGGGCCGCCATTTCCAGGTGCAGGGCTACTCCTATCCGGCCGTGGTGCGCCACGGGTGGAATCTCCCGCCGGAAAATACTATGCGGCTATATCTCAGCCAGCTAGGGGTTCTTGCCGATGCCAGTGCTACTCCCACGGAGACGGAGAAACAGAGCCATATTGATGGACGAGAGATTCTATGGGAGCGGTGCCATCCCTACTACGCCAGCTTAAGCGGGGACTTCAATACGCCCTGGGACGGGAAGGACGAGGAGGACAGAGGCATCCTAGAGGTGCCCGTGGTGCTGGGTAACATCGCCTACTATGGCTTCGCCGATAGGGAAAAAACTCTCATTGAAACCCTCCCTAAGGACAGCCTGGTGGCGGCCTACATCCACCCCTGGGACGACTGCGCCCCGGTGCGAAATTGGGTCGAGCACATGAAGGAACATTACGATACCCGCTTTGTCCGCGCCGATGACTTTGTGGGTGAGTTCATGAAGAAAGCTCCCCGTCCTATCCTGATAGACGCCTCTTTGAAAGCCCACTGGGCCTTCAAAGAAGAGAACAGGTTCCAGCCGATACGTGAGATGGAGGCCGATACGATATCTTGCAGACGCGAAACCGATGAAGGCCAGGACAGCATCTTGGTCTCCCTGCGTTTGAACACCTCTGCCGAGGTGCCAGTTTTGGCCTTTGCATTTTCCGGAGTCGTGTGGGAGGGTGAAACCTTTGCCTCTGAGCTTATAAACGGCCAGTGTATCTTTAGAAATGTCCCTCCAGGAGAGTACCGGTTGAGGTTAGAGAATTAATCCGTTACCTTCTGAAATACGACCCGGCCAGATTCCTATATATTTGCAGAGTGTGCTCTATTATCGTGTCCCAGCTATATAGCCTCTCCCCGTTCAGCCGATTTACCTCTGGAGGCCGATTTTGAGATAGGCAGTCAATTAAGGCTTCAGCCAGTTGGTCAGAACTTCCAGGCTCCACCAGCACGCCCGACCGAAACGCCTCGGCGACTTCCGGGATTCCTCCCACTCTGGTCCCCACGAAAGTCGCCTCGCAGGCCAGGGCCTCTACCGCCGCCAAACCCAACCCCTCGGCGATCGAAGGCAGAACACAAACATCGGCAGCATTATACAGCAGCGGAAGCATAGGAGACCCACGCTCCACCCAGCCCAGGAACCTGACCTCGTTCTCGATGCCTAGCCTCTTTGCCATGGACTCCAACTCCTGGCGTTGATAGCCATCTCCGGCCAGAATAAGAGTCGCCCCAGGAAAATATCTGTGCACCAGGGGCAACGATGATACCAGGTGAGCCACACCCTTGGTTTTCTGGAAAGTACCTACATAAAGGAGGTACTTATCCCCCTGGTTTAAACCCAATGCCTTTCGGGACTCTATGCGATCCATCTTTTTGAATTGCTGAAAGTCAACCCCCATGGACTGGACCTCCACCCTCTCGGCGCCAATCCTCTTCGCCAGGCGTTCTCTAGCCGCTTTATTCAACACAAAGGCATGGGCAACCTTCCTAAGAGCACGCCTCTCTACAAGCCCCTCGGTCAGGCATAGGGGCAGATACCCCAGAATCCCCTTTACACGACGGCTATTCCACGCCTGGGACAGATGGTAGAAAGGGGACTCGTCTCCGTGCTGCTGAGCTATTATGGGATTGCCACCATAGCGGAGCGCTATAGCCAGAGTAATGGGGTTATAAACGCCGTGAAGGTGAAGTATGGTGGGGCCTTTGGACAGGGTCTTCCGAAGCTCACGAATAAGAGAGGAAGACCACTCCAGACTGTAAGGCTTCAATTGAATGGATGGAAAGAATCTGTACCTTAGGTTGTTATCTTCTCTAAAATAAGCCTCTTTAAGGCTTTTTTCAGGCCGCCAGCCCTCGATTTGATACTCAGATGTTCGTTTTAGGATCTCCCTGGCCACTATGATGTGCCAACCCTCGTCTAGGGCGTAGCGAGGGTCGGAAACACCCTGGGGCGAAAGGGAATGAGTGAGGATATGGATAACCTTGACCGTCATGAAAAGCGGGGCTTATACCACTGAAAGGTTTCCTTCAGACCCTCATCAAAAGTGGTGCGTGGTTCCCACCCGATCAGGCCTTTGGCCTTGGAGTAGTCTCCGCAGCTTCGCACCAACTCTCCAGGCCTTCCAGGATCGAACTTTATCCATTGGGCTGGGTCCTTTTGAGACAAAGAACATATCTTCTCGGCAATATCTTTGATAGATTGCTCTACCCCAGTCGCAAGGTTGATTATCTCCCCATTTGGCAAATCCTTATCAAATATATCCACTATACCTCTAGCCGTGTCTCTAACATAAACGTAGTCTCTGGTTTGATTGCCTGAACCAAATATCCTGATCGGCTCGCCCGCCAGTAACGCAGTCATAAACTTTGGGATTACAGCTCCATACTTTCCCCATGACTGCCTTGGCCCAAACTGATTGAACCCCCTCACTATGTAAATCTTAGGCCTTTCATACGTGTACGCATATGCTAGGGCATACCTTTCAGCAGCGAACTTGCTTGCGGCATACGGTGAGCGAGGATTCAAAGGGTGGCCCTCATCAGCCTTACCAGCCGGTATGTTGCCATACACCTCACAGGTGCTCATATAGACCAGCTTGGGAACCCCTTTTCTCCTGGCTATCTCCAGGACGTTGAAGGTGCCACTAACATTAACATCGAGAAAGATCTTGGGATCAGAAATAGACTGGTCAACATTTATGAGGGCTGCCAGATGGAATATGCCGCCTAAATCATCGTCAACGGCCCTGTCTAGACCCTCCATGCTTTCTACATCGGCCTTTACCAGTTTGACCTTCTTGGGAATGTAATCCAGATTAGATAGGTCGCAGTTAGGCCTCGCCAGCACTTCAACTTGGTAGCCCTTTTCGAGCAGCGCCTCAACCAAGTGGCTGCCGATGAAACCACAACCCCCGGTAACCAGCACTCTTTTGTTGTTACTCATAGCTTTCTATAGCTTTCGCTTATCGGGCTTACGATCCCTCTCCAGGCAGCGTATCATTTTGTTCTGCAATCAAAATCCCGCTCGTGGTGAGCTTGTCGAACCATGAGTAGTGCAAAGCTCGCTCACCCTTCGACAGGCTCAGGCGAGCGGCCACTGACTAATTAACGCTGAAACTAATACACTACCCCTATCCAAACTAGCGTGACAACAATTTCTATAACTTATGTACAGTTGAAAGACGCTCTGGGGCCACTCGTTCATAGACATCTATGAATCGCCGAGCAACGTATTTCCAATCGTAGCTTTTCTCGCCGTTAATACGGTCAACATGAAAAGCTTGGGGCATCCTCAGAACCTGAATTATCGCCTCCGCCAGAGCCGAAGGGTCCCTGGGCTCAACCAGATACCCTGCCTTGAAGGTCTCGACCACCTCTGGAATGCCTCCAACCCTGGTTGCTATGTAAGGCCTTTCACAGGCCAAAGCCTCGACGCCGGTGAGACCCAGAGCTTCGTTCCAAGAAGGCAATACACATACATCTGCGGCATTACACCATAGGGGCAATTGCTCGTTATCAACATACCCTACAAATCTCGTCCCATCTCCTATGCCTAGCTTTCGGGACGACTCCTCCAGCTTCCTGCGTAAGGGGCCATCCCCAGCCATCAGCAAAATCGCCTCGGGAATCTCTTCCACTACCCGGGCGTAGGCTTGAAGAAGATACTCCAGACCCTTGAACTGCACCATGGCCCCCACGTACAAAATGTATTTAGCATCGGCCTTTAGACCCAGCCTTTGTCGCGCCTCAATGGCACCCATTGGTTTGAACCTGTCGAAGTCGGTCCCTACGGGTATGACCTCTACTTTGGCATCCCCGACAAACCTGGCAAAGTATCGCCTTTGCAGCCGATTTAACACAATTATCTTGTCAACTTTACCCAACACGACTCTCTGAGTAATCGCATCAGCCAAGTGGAGAAGCGTGATCCCGATAAGAAGCACCGGATTCTTAGTCCTTAGTCTTCTCAGGAGCTTCTCACACATGCTTAGGTGGTTAAGGTACTCGGAGACCACCATGGGATAGGAGGAAAAGGCACTAATCAGATAATAAGACATAGGCCAAAAGAGGCCGTGGATGTGAATAAGAGCTGGTTCTTGCCGTAGCGCCTGCTTAAGGTGCCTTATGAGCAGCGACGACCATTCAACCCCAACCCCTTTGAGCCTACGCGAAGGGAAGATGCGGTAAATCACCCCTTGTTTGTCCAGCACCGTTACCTCGGCCAGGCCACGTTGCATATACCAGCACTCCATTTTGTAGCTGTCTGTCTCTCGAAGAATGCGCGCAGAGAGCCTGGCATGCCATCCATCGGTAGGGTTAAAGTTAACCAGTGGTAGAGTCTGCGGCATTATGTGGATTACTTTCATGATTCTCGGCTCGTTCACTAAATAGCACTCTTGCAGGTAGCTTACGCAGCAACAATAGACCGGCTACGGCCTTTTTTTACAAGCTCAAAAACTCCTAAACCCAGGGCTACCGTAGTATAACCCAAAAGCCAACCCAGGCCGATGCCCGGAAGCCCTATGAGATACATTAGCAGGAAGCCCAGGCCCAGAATCAGAGTAGAAGAACAGGTGTAAACAACGAAAACGGGTCTGATTCTCATTCTGACCCTCTGGATAGTTACCCACAGCTCGGTAAAGGCAAAGGGGATAACCGATAGAGATAGCAGTCGTAAAACAGAGGCCGCATTCTCCGAATACGCCCTCCCGAAGATCAACAGCACCTTGTCTCCAATCAAGAGAATAACCAGCAGTGGAGGCGCAATCAGAAAGAAGATAAATTTCAAAGCACGAACGGCATTTGCGGCTATTTTATCCGGTTCGTGGGAACCCTCCACAAAAAAGGAGGTTATTACACCCAGAGGGATCATATACAGCAAAGTTACAATCAGGAAGGCGATGTAGAAATAGGCGTTCAACTCTGCCCCCAGGAAGTTCACTATGACCAGAGGTACTATAAAGGGCGGGAGTCCGCCAATGTTCTCGGCAATGTAATTCCCAAAGGAGTAGGGGATTATCGTCTTGATGACATCTCTCCTGAACGTTGGCTTAGGGATATACCCTCTTATTACCCTAACTAGCAGGAGGTTTGCCAGAGCCACAGTAACCCATATGGCTATCCCGTATGAGGCTACAATCCCCATAGTTCCTAAGGATACCAGTGCAGCTGGCAAAACCAGCTTTAGCACACCGTTTATACCCTGCTGAACCACGGTGTAAGAGGCTGCCCGTAAGGCTGCAAAGATAGATTTTTGCAGCATTAGCATGGTAATGCCAAAAGTGAAAACTATAAAGGCTATAAAGGCCAGCAAATCCTTCTGAATGAAGGCAAGGGCAGGAGACCAAACTGGTGTGCCTAGTACAAATACGAAGGCCAATAACGCAGCCAATAAGCCAGATAAGGTCAGGCAAGAATTAACAATGCCCGCCTTTTCCTTTGTCATGGGGAGAAACCTTATAATGCCAAAAGAGAACCCAAGGTTAGAAAAGTTGCTTATAAGAGCGATGCTGGCCATTACTCCACTGGCTATTCCTACCTGAGCAGGAGTGTAAAATCGGGCGACTATAGTCCAAAATATAAACCCCAGAAGTGAAGTTAGCCCGCTGGCAATCATCAAAAAGTACGAGTTGATAAACAGGCGACTTTTGAGGTGGACCTTGATTTGAGAGAGACCGCTTGAGACCAGGTACAAAGAGGTGCCTTTAGCTAACTTAACGGGATTCATATATTCTGCAAGATATAAGCTGAAACTGAGATGAATGAAAACGAGCCTTTGACAGCATGACCTGCATTATACTCAACATTGAATTGAGAGTAAACCGAGCTAGGGTGTTGAAGACGATGCAGTGTGCTCCCACGAAGCCACGACCCTTGACAATAGTCCGAGAGCTATGATACTCTTTAACACACTTGTTCACATTTGAAGCAGCGAAAGGCGATGAAGGGGAGTAGTAGCGGAGTTCTAGCCTATAGAGAGCCAGCCGTTGGTGGAAGGCTGGTGCGCTAAGACCCGCCAACTCGCCCCGGAGCTGACAGCCTGAAATAGTCCGGTATATGGGCGTTTAGGGTTGTACGGGATGTCCGTTATATCATCAGAGTGCTCCGGCTCGGTCGGAGAAGAAAGTGTGGTACCGCGGGATATCCCGTCTCTTGATGAGGCGGGATTTTTGCTCTAGGCCTAAGAATTCGTCCCAGGGAGGTTAGATACGATGAAGCTGACGGGTGGTCAGATAGTCTGTGAAAGTCTAATACGAGAGGGTGTTGCGGTAATTTTTGGCCTGCCCGGAGGGGCCAATCTGCCTTTATATCAGACTCTACCGCAGTATCCCCAGATACGTCACATCTTGGTACGCCATGAGCAGGGCGCTGGACACGCAGCCGATGGTTATGCCAGGGTTACAGGAAAGGTAGGGGTAGCCTGGGCTACTTCAGGCCCAGGAGCTACCAACCTGGTCACCCCTATAACCACCGCCCAGATGGACTCGGTTCCGATGGTCTGTATTACTGGCCAGGTTGCCCGAAGTTCTATCGGAACGGATGCCTTCCAGGAGGCGGACATAAGCGGCATAACTCTGCCAATTACCAAACACAATTACCTGGTAATGCACGCTTCGAGAATTGCTGAGACCATAAAGGAAGCATTTTATATTGCCAGCACAGGCAGACCAGGGCCCGTTCTAATAGACATACCTAAAGACGTGTTCAATGAAGAGGCGGAGTTTCAATACCCAGATGAAGTAGATCTGCCGGGCTACAAACCCGTCCTAGATGGGCATCCATCCCAGATTAAACGGGCTGCCAGACTTATTAAAGAGGCTGAAAGGCCCCTCATTCTCGCAGGACATGGCGTTATCCTCTCCAAAGCCTACGAGGAGCTCAAGGAGCTAGCCGAGAAGGCCCAGATACCCGTTATCACTACGTTACTGGGCATAAGCTCCTTCCCCGAGAACCATGTGCTGAGCTTAGGTATGCCCGGGATGCATGGCATGGCCTACACCAGCCTCGCCATTGACGATGCGGACCTGATAGTGGGCCTCGGACTGCGCTTCGACGACCGCGTCACCGGCAAAATCAGCACCTTCGCCCCCAAGGCCAAGGTTATCCATGTGGACATGGATCCCTCCGCTATAGGCAAGAACGTTAAGGTCACTGTACCTATAGTGGGAGACGTCAAGCGAGTCCTGAGACAGCTCAACCAGGCCGTTGAGCCAGCCGTACATCTAGGCTGGCTGGAACAGATAGAAGAGATCAAACGAGCTCATCCTTCAAATAGGATAAGGGAAACAGATAGCCTAATACCTCAGTTCGTCATCAAACAACTTGCAGAGGTGACCGAGGGGAAGGCCATCGTAGTTACAGGGGTGGGACAGCACCAGATGTGGACTGCCCAACACTACGGATTCATCGAACCCAACTCCTTCATCTCGTCAGGTGGCCTTGGAGCCATGGGCTACGAGGTCCCAGCGGCCATGGGGGCCAAGGTAGGGCGGCCCGATAAGACCGTGTGGTCTGTGGCTGGCGATGGTGGATTCCAGATGACCATGTCAGAACTGGCCACTATGGTAGAGAACGACATACAGGTCAAATTCGCTATCATGAATAATCGCTTTCTGGGAATGGTACGACAATGGCAAGAGTTCTTCTACAAGAAGAGCTACGTAGCTACGCATTATACCCACAACCCAGATTTCGTTAAGTTAGCGGAGGCATTCGGCATGCTGGGAGTCAGGGTTACTGATAAAACCCAGGTCATGCCGGCTATTCAGCAAGCCATGGAGTACAATGGCCCAGCCCTATTGGACTTCATGGTGGAGGAGGAGGAGAACTTGTACCCCATGATCCCTCCAGGAACGAGTACGGCTCAGCTAATAGAAGAACCCGTAGAAGAGAAGGCTAAATGGCACAGATGAAGCATACCATCACCGCCCTAGTAAGTGACAAGCCAGCAGTCCTAAGCAGGGTCTCTAGCCTGTTCCGTCGGCGAGGATTCAACATTACCAGCCTGGCTGTTGGCAACTGCGAAATCCCGGGCATGTCTCGAATGGCCTTTGTAGTCGAGGGCGACGATGGCATCGTGGAACAGATAACCAAGCAGCTGCGCACCCTCATTGACGTGATAAAGGTATCTGATATATCCAAGGCGGATTTTGTCTCCCGCGAGTTGGCCCTAATCAGGGTTAGAGCCAACTCCACTAATCGTAGCGAGATTATCCAGCTCGTGGACATCTTCAGGGCTAACATAGTGGACGTAGCCCCCGAATCCCTTATCATCGAAGTAACGGGCGACGAGGACAAGATCGAGTCCATAAATGACCTCTTGAAAACCTTCGGAGTAACAGAGATGATCAGAACAGGCACCGTAGCCATGATGCGGGGCATGGCAGGTGGTACCGAAGAGACTCAGGCTACCAATTTACCCCGCAGCCGCTCGGACGCCACCTCTTAATCCAAGCTCATCTCATTAAATGGACATGACCAGCCCTGTTTCTTAGAAAGGACGCAGCAATGGCAAAGATTTATTATGACAAAGATGTCGATCTCTCACTGTTAAATGGCAGGACTATTGGCATTATCGGCTACGGAAGCCAGGGCCATGCCCACGCCCTAAATCTTAAAGACAACAAGGTCAACGTAATGGTTGGCCTGTACAAAGGCAGCTCGAGCTGGCCAAAGGCCCAGGAAGCGGGCCTGCAGGTAGATACCGTTGACCAGGTGGCGAAGAAGGCGGATATCATCATGATTCTCATCCCAGACCCCGTTGCTCCCAAGGTTTACAAAGAGGCCATACAGCCCAACCTCACCCGTGGCAAGACCCTCATGTTCGCCCACGGCTTCAATATCCACTATAAGACCATCGTGCCTCCGTCCAACGTAGACGTCTCCATGGTGGCACCCAAGGCTCCCGGCCACAGGATGCGGGAAATCTTTACTAAAGGGCTAGGAGTTCCTGCCCTCCTGGCCATCCACCAGGATGTATCCGGCAGAGCCAAGGAAGTGGGACTGGCTTATGCTAAAGGCGTAGGCTGCACCCGGGCTGGGGTGTTGGAGACCACCTTTGCCGAGGAAACGGAGACGGACCTCTTTGGAGAGCAGACTGTCTTGTGCGGCGGGGTAACCTCCCTCGTTAAAGCCGGCTTTGAGACCCTGGTAGAGGCGGGCTACCAGCCCGAGCTAGCATACTTCGAGGTCCTCCACGAGCTCAAGCTCATCGTGGACTTGATCTATCAGGGAGGCCTGGGCTACATGCGCTACTCCGTCAGCGATACCGCCGAGTTTGGCGACTACACCCGTGGCCCAAGGGTCATTGACGACCGCGTAAAGGAAAATATGAAAGAGATCCTGACCGAGATTCAGAACGGAACCTTTGCCAAGGAGTGGATATCCGAACACGACGAGGGTAGGCCACGGTTCAACCGCCTTCGCCAGGAGAACTCCGACCACCCCGTCGAGCGCGTAGGCAAAGAGCTCCGGGCCATGATGCCCTGGCTCAAGGAGACTCTGTAGGAGGAAGCGTACCACGCCCTGAAGGGTGTAGCAGAACCGCGGGGTAGCCATGACCGAAAGAGTGAATTTGAAAGACCTTATAGATGCCGGGTTGCTACGGCCAGGCGAGGAGTTGACTTGTGAACCACGGCGCGGTGAGAAATACACTGCAACGC
>JACQTT010000026.1 GCA_016210665.1 Chloroflexota bacterium
CTTCCAGGCTCCACTCTTTTATTGGCAGTGGCGGCGTAGCCGTGGGCGCTAATGTTGGTGTTGGAGTCGGAGTAAGTGATGGCGTCGGGGTAGGAGCCGCGGCGGGAGAAGTGACCACTACCTCTGCGGTCTCACGGTGTCCGACCACGTCCCGGACCTCCACGGCATGCTTCCCCGGAGACACGTCCTGGAAAACGTACTCAATGATGGGAAAGTATATAGTCCCAACCTCGTCGGAGCGTTTGCCATCCAGAGTTACCCAGACGCTGATACCGACAAACAATCGTAACGATACCGTAACAGTAGAGCCGTCTACCTGGATACCTTCCAGGCTCCACTCTTTTATTGGCAGTGGCGGCGTAGCCGTGGGCGCTAATGTTGGTGTTGGAGTCGGAGTAAGTGATGGCGTCGGGGTAGGAGCCGGCGCCGACGTCAGGGTAGGTGTAGGTACAGGCGTGGGATCCGGCTGGGTGCAGGCCACGACCAGCAACAGGGTGATGACGCAGATAGAGAACCAACGCATGAGAGTCTCCACCGTGTCTGCGGTGTATTATAGATTCTGCTCTTGACGATAACAATAGATGCGCAGTGATGTTTGCAGATGTCGCAAGGCTACTATCACCTCGACCCCACAATAACTGTTAACACACCCAGACATAGTGCAGGTAGTGCGTATCTTGCCCATCAACCCGAACGCTGCATATCAGGCAATTGGCGGGCGCTTGTCGGCCCAAGGTCGGGATTGTTCAAAGGCGGCTGATGCTCTCAAGACCGTAGCCTCGTCTCCCCTACGCCCCACTATCTGCAACCCTATGGGCAGGCCACCGCGGGAGAAGCCACACGGAATGCTGGCTGCCGGCTGACCTGTCATGTTAAAAGGAAAGGTAAATGCCACGAATCCCCAGAAGGGGTCAACCTCTCGACCGCCGATTCTCTGCGGACGATGGCCTATGGGGAAGGCAGGAACGGCCATTGTAGATGTCAAAAGCAGATCGTATCTCCCCAT
The DNA here is from genome assembly GCA_016210665.1 of Chloroflexota bacterium. Classification (GTDB taxonomy): domain Bacteria; phylum Chloroflexota; class Dehalococcoidia; order Lucifugimonadales; family JACQTT01; genus JACQTT01. The sequence goes on from JACQTT010000026.1 coordinate 1,007, forward strand.
AAGCCTCTCCATCTTCCCCTGCAATTGATCCCTATACCATATCGCCCTGGCATAACTGGAGCCTTTAACATCTCGGCCATACTCTAGCGTGTACTTTACATAATCCGTTAGCAGGGCATCACTGCTCTCTAGCAGATGCCCGTAAGAGGTGTAGGCGTTGGTACTGAACAAGGTCCAGAATGCCTCGAAAGGTTCCTCCAGAGCGACATCTACCTCTTCGACACCGCATCCCATCTCCTCAAAGGCCCTCGCCGAATCCTCCGTTACCTTTACGACCTCCGGATCCACTACAGCGTAACCCAGGTCGCGACTCCAGCCTATCTTCAGTCCCCTTACCTCATGGCTTAAGACAGCCACGAAGTCGGGGGGAGTCTCCTTCATGCACGTGACGTCTCTATGATCTGGCCCCGCTAGCACCTGCAGCAGGATCGCTGCATCCTTCACGGTGCGAGCCATTGGTCCCGATTGGGAGAAATGCCCCGGGGCAGGCCTGCTTACACCGCCGTAGCGAGGAACCCGCCCCTGGCTGGGCTTGATACCATACACTCCGCAGAAACTAGAGGGGATTCGTATCGAGCCGCCGCCGTCGCTCCCCGTCGCCAGGGGACAGAGGCCGGCTGCTACGGCGGCCCCGGCCCCCCCGCTTGAACCCCCAGCCGTATACTCGCGGTTCCAGGGGTTCCTACACGCATCGCCCAGATAGTTCTCCGTAGTCCCAGAGAGACCCAACTCGGATGTGTTGGTCTTGCCCAGAACTATGGCGCCGGCCCGTTGTACCCTCTCGACGATGATGGAGTCCATATCGGGGACATATTCTTGAAAGACCAGGGATCCCAGGGTGGTTCTGACCCCTTTGGTCAGCTCCAGGTCTTTAATGGAGATAGGAACTCCGTGAAGCGGTCCAAGCTCTTTGCCCTTGACTAGCGCCTCTTCTGCCCGCGAGGCCACGGCTATGGCCTCATCTCCTGTAACGGTCAGATACGCATTCAATGTCGGATTCAGCTCCTCTATGCGCTTTAGAAATCTCTCCGTCAATTCCACAGGCGAGAGCTTCTTTGCAGCAATCAAATCCGCTAATAGCCAGGCGGGGGCAAAGGCCAACTCCATTTTCGACATGACCATCTCAATAGCTTGGATAGAGTGAGACTCCCAGTTTGCCAGAGATTATTGCACCATTGATCATGATTGTCCACCTTTTCTCTTCGCCAACAGGTACATCAGGAGTTAGTTGTTGACATAATGAGGCGATTTTTAACATAAAACTGACTAAAGTAGGACAGAGCTCTCAAAGAAAAGGCATTTAGGCAGGCATTGCATATCCCACCCAGTCGCCCTTGGCGGGGCTTCCCGTACACCTGCTTGGAGCTATCCCTGCTAGCGCCTAGTGTAAAGGGCATTAGCAGAAGGGACTGGCCCTTAGGGATTCCCCTCAATCTCCCTGGCAACGAGTCGAACCCCTCACCCCCTGGTATCTTCGTTGCCAAATTTAAAAAAGCCTCTAGGCCTAGTACCTATTGTACAAGACCGCGGAGCGCCCAAAGAAACAAGGAGCCAAAATCGCGTTCCACAGGGCGTAGAAAGCGCCAGGAGAATCATTTATATATCCCCAGAGGCTGCAAGGCCATGTACGTGAAAACGCAGGCATACAGTTAAATTAGCCACTAGGTCCGGGGAACAGGTAATCAGACGAGAGCGACACATATTATGTCAAGGCGTAGGGAGGAGAGGCAACATAACAAGTATAGTGCGAACCAACAGCCTGTTTTGTTAGGCAGTCTTTGACTGATGGTGACTCAAAGGGGTTATAGCATAACAACATTCTGAGAAGCTTCTGCATCGGAGACGGCTGCTTCATTTAATGTCTTTTCGACCTGTTGTAGTAGCCTTTCAAGACACCATCTCCGTTTTGCTGAGATAAAGACCTGTTTTGGGGAGGCCGTCGCGTTTTGAAGGATAGTATCAGCCTCATTTAGCCCGAGGACGTCGGATTTGTTTAGTACAAGGATTACCGGCTTGTCGGCTACCCCTAACTCCTCTAGGATGCTCTCTACCATTTGTGTCTGCTCAGAGGCATTACGATGGGCGGCGTCCACCACGTGAAGGATAACGTTAGCTTCATTCAACTCTTCCAAGGTGGCTTTGAAGGCCTCGATCACAGTGGGAGGGAGCTTTTGGATAAAGCCTACGGTATCTGTCAATAGCGCCACGCGGCCCAAGGGCAGCCTGATGCGTCTGGTCACTGGATCCAGGGTTGAGAATAGCCTATCTTCAGCAAGCACACCCGCCCCAGTAAGGGAGTTGAGAAGAGTGCTTTTCCCAGCGTTGGTGTATCCGACCAGAGAAACAACGAGGGTATTCAAACTCTGGCGTCGTTGCCTATATAGAGAGCGATGCTTACGAACCTTTTCCAACTCTCCTTTGAGTTTGTCAATGCGTTGTCTTATGATCCTGCGGTCCGTCTCCAACTGGGTCTCGCCAGGTCCTCTCGTGCCGATGCCACCTCCCAGACGTTCCAAATGAGACCACTGGCCAACCAATCGTGGAAGAAGATACTGATGCTGTGCCAACTCTACTTGAAGCTGTCCTTCACGAGTCTGGGCACGCTGGGCAAAGATATCCAAAATGAGGGCGCTTCGATCTATAACTTTAACGGCGAGAGCCCTCTCCAGATTTCGCTGCTGCGTGGGTGTTAGTTCATCGTCGAAGATTGCTACGTCGAAATTCAGCTCAGCCTTTCTACTCTTCAGTTCATCTAATTTCCCTTTGCCTAAGTAGTACTCGGTTGGTTTCTCCAGGCGTTGTACTATATGACCCACTACCAGAGCACCGGCTGTTTGAGCTAGTTGACCCAACTCCTCCAGAGAGTCCTCGAGAGTCCAGGGAGGATTCTTTCCCTTGATTCCGACTCCTACAAGAAACGCCTTTTCTGGTTCAGGCCTTGTAGATAATAGATGCCTGGCTATGTCTTTCCCCTGTATGGCTCTTTTATCCCTTGGACTTGGGAGGTGGGATCTTCCAAGAGGCCAGCCTCTTTAGCCCTCGCTCCAACTCAGCATCGGGTATAGTAAGAGACAAGCGTATATGCCCCTCGCCTTGCCTGCCATATCCGGCTCCCGGAGTTACCACAATGTCCTTCTCATCCAACAAAAGGGTAGCAAATTCACTAGAAGTGTAACCTTCGGGTATTCGAGCCCATATATATAAACTGGCTTTAGGGGGCTGTACTTTCAGGCCGATCTGTCTGAGGGCATGAACCACCTTGTCCCGCCGTCTCTTATAAATGGCGTTATGCTGGTCAATAGCATCCTGGTGCCCGGTGAGTGCTTCAATGGCAGCAACCTGAATGGCTTGGGGAACTCCTGAGTCTAGGTTAGACTTGACTCGCATGAGGGCATTAATCATCTCGGAATTCCCTACCGCCATGCCAATACGCCAGCCAGTCATGTTGTAGCTCTTGGAGAGAGAGTTGAACTCTATTGCAACATCCTTGGCTCCATGGGCCTGAAGAAAACTCACCGGCTTGTAGCCATCATAGGCTATCTCAGAGTAAGGGGCGTCATGGAGCACGGCGATGTCGTACTGCTTGGCGAATTCCACTACACGCTGAAAGTAGTCCAGGCCGGCCACAGCACCGGTGGGGTTATTAGGATAGCTTAGCCAGAGCACCTTGGCTTTTCGGGCCACTTCCCGGGGTATGGCATCCAGATCGGGAAGCCAGCCGTTCTCCTCTAATAAGGGCATCCAGTAGCATTCGCCACCGGCAAAGAGGGTGCCTACCGAATACACTGGATACCCAGGGTCCGGCACAAGAGCTATATCGCCAGGATCTATGAAGCACAACGCTGCATGACCTATCCCCTCCTTCGCCCCGATGAGAGAAATGACCTCCTTATCTGGGTCCAGGGATACGCCAAAGCGACGTTTGTACCACTGAGATACAGCCCTTCGATATTCTGGAAGTCCCTCTGTCTCAGGGTAGCGATGGTTTCTTGAGTCCAAGGAGGCCTCGCGGAGACGATTTATGATATGTGGTGGCGTTGGAATATCGGGGTCACCAATGGCAAAGGTGATAACGTCTATGCCTTGAGACCGCTTCACAGCGATCTTGCGGGAAATTTCCACAAATAGATAGGGTGGAAGCTTTTCTATTCGATTGGCAAACTTCATAAGCCCCTCCATTTGGAGGCCCTGAATACCGGGGCAACGCCGAGTTATGTCACGTTAACGTGATTTAAGTCCCCTCGTTCTACACTGCTATAGATATCCTCGATATCTGCGGCATCCGGTCCCAGAGTTATATTTACCCACGTCTATACCATGTATGTTCGCCTAGCGATAAGGAGGCCAACAAGTTTTGTTAACCACAAGATAACCTCCGGTAGTCTTGTGGTTAACAAGAGAGTTACCTATTTCACCCACTCACCCTCGAATACCTCCTGGGTAGGCCCTTCCAGAAGAACCTGGCCATGAACAGGCCATTGAACAGTGAGGAGACCTCCTGGTAAAGCTACCTCAACGGTATCGTCTGTAAATCCGTGCAGCCTAGAAGCCACGGCAACGGCACATGCGCCAGTGCCACAGGCAAGGGTGATACCAGAGCCCCTTTCCCAGACTCGGGCCTTAATACGGTCACGACCGAGAACATTGGCTATCTCAAAGTTGACGCGCCTTGGGAAGAGTGGATGACGTTCTACCTTGGGACCTATCTGTTCCAAGGGAAACTCATCTACAGGGCCTTCCAAAAAGACCACGGCATGCGGGTTGCCCATGGACACACAAGTAATTCCCAAATTACGTCCTTGAACGTCCAGAGGATAGTCAATCACCTTTTCTTTCCATCTCTCTGGGTGCTGAATTGCCTGAGGGATAATTACAGGAATAAGCTCTGGTTTGAAGCTAGGCTCACCCATAAGAACCTGACACCTATGGACCTTATCTTTGTCCCAAGTGGGTTTTACTGATAGGATCCCCCTCATCGTCTCTACTTCCAGGGGCATAGTGTCTGGTGGCACGATGCCTCGCTCCAAAACATATTTGGCGAGGCCGCGAATTCCGTTGCCACACACCTCTCCCTCTGAGCCGTCGGCATTGAAAATACGCATGCGAATCGGTGCCTTATCAGAGTTCAGGGCCAGGATTATGCCGTCTGCTCCCACACCAAAGTGGCGATCACTCATGGCGCGAGACAGGGATGGCCAGTTATAAGCATCCTCTTTATTCCGGGCATCTATGAAAAGATAATCGTTGCCCGCCCCCTGGATTTTTGTGAATTTCATAGCAACAGACTCCGTGGATTATTTTAGCACAAAATACCTAGTTCTCCGCACATTCCCTCAACATTCCGAGTGCCAAAAGCAATCCGTTTTCAGGTAGAAGTAGAAAGACTGGGGGTCATCCGCGAGGTTCTCGGGTTGTTTAAGAATTCCCTCACCAGAATATAAGGGATATCGTCTTGAGATCCCGCTTCGATCCAGTTGATGCGAGGGTCTTGGAGCCGAAACCAGGTATATTGGCGCCTGACAAACCGATGAGTGCCATTCTTGGTACGCTGTATGGCCTCTTCAAGGCTCAGATTACCCATGAGATAATTGCATATCTCTCTGTAGCCCAGGCTAGACATGGAGGAGAGGTGCGGACTGTAACCCTGGGTGAGGAGGTATCTCACCTCTTCAACCCATCCAGACCTTATCATATCCTCAATCCGGGCATCCACGCGACTACGGAGCTGCCCACGTTCCATGGTGAGACCCAGAATAAGAGTGTCGTATGACGGCGAAGCCCTGGTCTGAGCCGCCAAAGGCGCTTTGCCCAGGGACCTGTGTATCTCCAGGGCTCGTATCACCCGCTGTACATTGCGAGGGTCAACCTGGCTGGCTCTCTGTGGGTCAACTCTGAGAAGCTCCAGATACAGGCTTTCCATCCCCTCATCTATGGCACGATCGTTTAACGCTTGGCGGAAGCTAGGGTCTGGCTTGACTTGAGGTACCTGCCATCCCTCAAGAAGTCCCCATACGTACTGGCCGGTGCCGCCAACAAGTATCGGGAGCCTCCCTCTATCATGGATTTGACACAACGCTTCCTGGGCCAACTGAAGATAAAGGGACAGGCTAAAATCTTCGTCAGGATTCAGAATGTCAATCAGGTGGTGGGGAACATTACTCCTCTCCCCCAGGCTTGGCTTCCCGGTCCCAATGTCCAGGTAGCGATACAATTGACGGCTATCGGTGTTGAC
>JACQTT010000028.1 GCA_016210665.1 Chloroflexota bacterium
GGAATGATCTGCTCTGAGCAAGAGTTGAATATAGGAGATGACCACACAGGTATTTTAGTTCTGGAATCCGAAGCCCCCGTTGGCCTTCCCCTTTTCCAACACTTGGGCGATGCCATTTTGGAGGCGGAGGTGACACCCAACCGCCCAGATTGCCTCTCCCTACTGGGTATAGCCCGCGAGGTCGCCGCGCTTACAGGTACTCAGGTTCAGGATCCGCCCATTTCATATCCAGAAGAGGGAGACCCCATCGAAAGTCATGTGGACATCAGGATTGACGCTCCAGACCTCTGCTACCGCTACGCTGCCAGCCTGGTATCAGGGGTAAAAATCGCTCCATCTCCTCGGTGGTTGCAGGCGCGCCTGCTGAAAGCGGGACAAAGGCCCATAAATAACATCGTGGATATTACCAACTACGTAATGCTGGAATACGGACAGCCCCTTCACGCCTTTGACTATCAAGCTCTTAAGGACAAGACCATAATCGTTCGGAATGCGCACCCTGGGGAAACGCTGGAAACCCTGGACGGGGCACAAAGACAGCTCTCACACCTCATGCTGGTCATCGCCGATGCCACCTACGCCCTAGCCTTGGCCGGTGTCATGGGAGGCGCCAGTAGCGAAGTGACTGAAAACACTGCCGCAGTCCTTCTAGAATCTGCTAACTTCAATCCTGTAAATACAAGAAGGACTTCCGCAGGCTTGAGGCTTCGCACCGGGGCATCGCTGCGCTTTGAAAAAGGGTTGCGCCCGGAGCTAGCTTCCATAGCTCTTCGCAGAGCTACCCGTCTCATCCTTGAACTGGCAGGAGGCAAGGCAGCCAGAGGCATTGTGGACCTATATCCGCGACATCAAGAACCCTCTCCTATGAAGTTAAGCCTGGCACGCATCAAAAAAGTTCTCGGCATCGATCTGAGCCTGAGGGAAGCGGAGCAGGCACTCCTCTCCTTGGGTTTCCAAAAAACTAGAGACCCTCAACGTGTCAGAGAGGCTTCAGAGAAGGCCACCAGCCTTTGGGTTCAGATTCCCTACTGGCGCTCGGACATCACTATAGAGGACGATCTTGTAGAAGAGGTGGCTCGAATAATCGACTATGAGAAGATCCCGACCACCATGCTCTCAACTCCCATTCCTCGATACCAGCCCAACCCCATGCGAGAGCTGCGGGAGACGGTGAAAGATATCCTGGTAGCCTGCGAAATGCAGGAGGTCATCTCCTACTCCCTTACCAGCATGGCGACTCTGGAAAAGGTAGAGGCCCTGACTCATGGCCCTAAGCCCCTGGCTGTAGCCAATCCTTTGAGTAGCGATCTGCAGTATCTAAGGACTACTCTCAGGGGTGGATTGCTGCACACACTCGAAACTAACATCCGGCAGATGGAGAAGGGCATACGCATATTTGAAATAGGCAGAGTATATCTACCCAAAGATAGGGATTTGCCTGAGGAGCGGGAGATGCTGGCAGGTGTGTTCTCAGGCCCTCGACTCGCCACGTCGTGGGTAGGAAAAGAAAGAGAGATGAGCTTCTTTGACGCCAAGGGCACTCTAGAGAGTCTCTTCACCCAGTTAAGGGTCAAGACAACCCTTGAGCCATCAAAAGACGCCCTTTTCCATCCTGGCAGATGTGCTAACATAGTATCGAATGGTCGTATAATAGGAGTTGTCGGTGAGGTTCACCCTCGCGTCCTGGAACGCTTTGATATGGAGGGCCTTTGCGTTGCCCTCTTCGAGGTGGACATAGAAGCTCTGTGCCAGTCCATGCCCACCTCTGCTGTACGCCACGAGAATGTACCGCGCTTCCCGGGTGCTACTAGAGATATAGCATTGGTTGTGGATCGACACATCTCTTCTAGAGCTATTGAACGGGTTATCCTGAGGCAGAAGCTGGCAGATGAGGTCAGAGTTTTTGATGTCTATACCGGGCCAGGAATACCTGCTGGCAAGAAGTCCCTCGCCTATCGCATCCATCTTCAATCGGCCAACGCTACTCTTACCAATGAAGAGGTAAACAGTGCCCAAGAGGAGATTCTTCGCAACCTGGAGCAGGAGCTTGGGGCACAACTGAGGGGAGGAGGGTAGCTTGCTAACTCAGCGCCATGACCACGTCCACGCCGACATGCTTGGTGTCGAGGAGGCCTTAGAGCGGATACTTAGCCATTTCCATGTCTTGGAGGCCGAGGAGAAGCCTATCCTGGAGGCTTTGGGTCAGGTTCTCGCTGAGGATGTAACCTCAGACTTTGATATACCTCCCATGGATAACTCAGCAATGGATGGCTATGCCGTCCAGTTTGACAGCATAAAAGGGGCTACGCCCAAACGGCCCAGACTCCTGAAGGTCAGAGGCTATGTTGCTGCGGGACAGCTTCCCAAGGAAGAGGTCTTGCCCGGTACCGCAGTGCGCATAATGACTGGCGCTCCCGTTCCACCAGGAACCGACACCATCGTGCCTTTTGAAGATACTGACGAGGTGGAGCGGAAACAATCTGACGTCTCGCTATCAGAGATAGGAGTGACACACAGCGTACCACAGGGTACATCCATTCGTAGGGCGGGAGAGGATATAAAGCGAGGTCAGGTAGCGTTAACCCAAGGAACCGTCCTCCGACCAGGTGATATAGGAGTCCTGGCATCATTAGGTTATTCCAAGGTGAAGGTAATCCGCCGGCCCGTGGTGGCCATCATAGCTACGGGGGACGAGCTTTTAGAGCCTGGGGAGTCCTCGCAGCCAGGGAAAATCTACGACAGCAATAGCTACAGCCTAGCTTCGGCAGTTCTGAGGTATGGAGGCATACCAAGGGCTCTAGGAATCGCCAGAGACAACCTGGAATCCATGAAGTCCAGACTCCAGGAAGGGCTGGAGGCCGACTTTCTATTGACTTCGGCAGGCGTTTCCAAAGGCGATTACGACATAGTGAAGGACGTCCTTGCCCTTCATGGCCGTATCTCCTTCTGGTCAGTCAGGATGCGCCCTGCCAAACCCCTGGCCTTTGGAGTACTTCATGGGCCCCGTGGTCGTGATGTTCCACATCTGGGTCTCCCGGGTAACCCGGTAAGCTCCCTAGTGGCCTTTGAGGAGTTCGCCCGACCAGCTATCTACAAGATGATGGGTAAGAGCAACTATTCCAAGCCCACAATAGAGGCTCTCCTTGAGGAGCCTATTCACAACGTCGATGGTCGCAGGGTATATGCCAGGGTCGTGGTCACAAAGCAACAAGGTCGTTATTACGCAAGATTAACGGGAAACCAGGGATCTAACATCCTAACTTCTATGGCTAGAGCCAATGGACTAGCCATCTGCCCTGAGGATATTCCCGAGATGAAAGCTGGCCAAGTGGTGAAGGTGGAGATGTTAGACTGGATGGAGGATGTGTTCTAGCACTTCTCCTGCCGTCGGAACATCAGTTATTAAGGAACAATAGGGGATCGTACCCGACGTTATAAGAAGATCAGACGTCTTAATTTTTATAACTTAGTCGAGGAGAGAAAAAGATGGTTGATGCCGCTAAAGAGGTCAAAGCTGAGGCAAGCTATTTCATAGATATGAATAGGATGGAGGCAGAAGGACACTCCATGGGGGCTATGCTGGCTTCCAGAAGGTGTAAGTCCTGCAAGAAAATCCTTCTGCAGAACGCGTCGCCCATCGCTGATTCAAAAGTTCACCTAAAGCGCATAGCTGAGTGCTGTTCCCAAGAATCGGACTACATATCAGCCAATATGCCCCTGTTGGAGGCTGTTTTTAGAATCTTTTTAGCCAGTGGTAACAGGCCTATGTCTCTAAAGGAGATCCATAATTCCCTATCCGAAAGGTGGACGGTGTCCGGTTTTCCCAAATACCTGCCTATTGTAATGCTAGAGCGGATGCTTGACCGCGACGATTTCTATGGGATTTCTAGGCTATCAGATGACCAGAAAGAGTCATAGAATATGGGGAGTCATTCAGCTGATGATGGTAAAGGATGAAAAACTGCCGCTGGCCTTTGTCCAAGCTTCTTCGACAGAGCCAACCCTGGCACGAGACGATCCCTGCCAGAGATATTTCAGCAGCTCTTTTAGGGCCTGGTCGCTGCCCTCAGCGTATAACTCTACCGAAACGCCATCGGGCAGGTTACGCACGTAACCTTTCAGGCCAAGACGGGAGGCATGACGCATTACGAAGTACCTGAAACTAACACCCTGCACCCTGCCTCTAACGATGGCCTTCAGGGCCACCGATTCGGTAATGCTGTCATTCAACCTCATCCTCGGTTTTGGCCGATTTACCTTTCTTGATCACCTGCACTTCGGCAGAAGAAATGATTGTACTGGAAGGAAGAAGAGCTTTCTTCTGGTTCTTTTTTGGTTTCTTTTCTTCCCTGTTGCGATAATCTCTTTTACCCAAGTTTCACCTCCTGCTGAGACCCTGCTTCTAGTTTCAATTTCAGTTTAGAATAGTATGGTTTAAGTGTAAAGAATTGCGACCCTTGAGAAACGCCGGTACCAGGTAGATGAAATCAAGCAGTTCCTAGAGTTCACCATAAAATTGGTGGCTCATGGTTCGACAGGCTCACCATGAGCCTGCCTGCCCTGAGCGCAGCCGAAGGGTCGAAGGGTGAAACATTTGAATTTCACATTAACTCTACCATCGTAGCTGCCAGATTGTGATATTCTGAACATGGATTCGGTGAGTGGTAATGGAGCTATCCCCCTGGGTTTTCCCTACGCTATTCTGGATAGGCATTGCCCTATTGAGCTTTGTAGAAGGGTTACTCATCTTCCTAACGATTAGCCCAAGGGATAGGGACCAGTCAACTCAGGAATCTGCTACAAGAGCGAGCACAGAACTTCTCTGGCTTATGATTCCCCTGGCCCTACTGCTCACTCTCGTTATCGTATCTTTGAAAACAATCAGATGAAGAGCAGGGAAATCAAGCTGAAATCAATCCCTCCCTGGATAAGGGTTCTCTAACAGGTTGTTTGCCAGCCTCCTTGGGTGCAATCTGTTTGACGTCATGCCACCAAGCTGATAATATACTTTATGTAGAATACAGAGAGGCCTCTATCTCTAGCACCTTGAAAGACCAGTTGCGGTGGGGGAGGAGAGAATGTCAACACCCAGGATTTTCTTTTCTGCGGAGCGGTGGTCTAGCTTTTTAACCAACCCGCAGCATAGAACGTTACATGCGGTCATAATCACCCTTCTCCTCCTTGCGCACCTGGCGCTTCATTATGCCACCTACTTCCCCCCTCTCAGGGAACCTTTTGCAAACCTACCGTATTTCAGGCTTCACTCACTTCATGAAGCGGAGTTCGTTTTCATTATTGTGTACGCCTCCCTGGTATTTAGGCTGGCGGGTGGCCTTATTGCTATCATTATCACGGCCATCTCCTCTATCCCCTTTGCCGTGACTCCCTATATATTTGGCCGCGCGCCCAGAACGGATGAGCTTCGGGACCTGGTTATCCAGGTGGCCTTCATCCTGTTCATGGCATTCGCCATTGTCTTGCTACAAGAGTTTGTTACCAGGGAGCGGGAGAGGCGCATCTGGATGGCTGAAAGAGTAGCGGAGGCTAATCTAAATCTCAAGTCCACGAACGACGAGTTGGAGCGCGTGAACCAAAGGCTTGAACAGAGCAACCGGGAGCTTACCGCTCTGAATCAGATGGTTCAGAGCAGGGTCAACAGTCTATATGATCACATACAGGAGGCGGTAGAAGGGGAGCAGACACAGCTTGCCCCATTGCCGCCCAGCGACCTTAAAACCAGGTTTTCTGGATTTCTTCAGAGGATAGATGCCGTTATTAGAGGCTAGGATCCATCCCCGAAAACCCTCACCCCCTTTCCCCTCTCCCTTGGCAAGGGAGAGGGGGCTGAAAAAACCTGGGGGTCACCCCCAGTCCCCAGCCATCCCGATGAAATCGGGATGGACTCTCCCGAAACCATGATTTCAACAAGGCCAAATAGGCTATAGTGGCTGTTCGGAAATTCCCTCTCAGACCCACCCTGAAGGGTGGGGCATCGATACCCCCGCCTGAAGGCGGGGGTAGTAAAGGCTTTTCCGAATAGCTTCTAGTAAACCAGCTTCACGCTACTTCTCGCCAACCCTCTTCACCGTCAAGGTGTAATGGGCTGGCTCTGTGGTTCCAGGGGTAACGGGAGATATGACCAATATCGCATCCTTGACCTGGGAACCAAACCCTTCTATTAGCACCTCCCCTTTACGGTTCTGGTCCAGCTCCATCTCTCGCACGCGGGTGTTTTTCCCCTGTTCGATAACCTGGACGAAAAAGTCCTGAGGCAGTCGGTTGTTCGTCCTGACAAAACCCTCTGCTTTCCAACCTCTGTCCTCCTCAGCATCATCGAAGTAGCCCAACTCCGGGATTGATAGGTCATCCAGGCAGAGTCCCCTCAGGTTCACAGCGTCATCGGTTACATACTGGAAACGAAGCAAGACCTTGTCTCCTGCGTAGGGGGTAAGGTCAAATCTCTCCTGTATCCACCCGTTGCTCTTACCAGTGAGACCGTGGCCGAAGCTGTTGCCCACGGGGTTAGCTTCAGAGGTGTGCATGCCCTTTAGAATGTCCCAGGTCAGACCTCCGTCGGCGGACACCTCGATATAGATATAGTCCCAGCGCTCTTCTAGCTCGTACCAGGCCCAAAACTCCAGAGTTGCCTTGTCTAGTCGGGAGAGGTCGAATTGGCGGGTAAGGGTAGAGTCTATGGAGTCGCCCCGGTTGCTCCACCAGCAGTAGTCTCCGCTATGAGCCTGAACGGGAATGAGAGGTACGGTTTCGTTTCCCTCGAAGGATACGAGGACATCGCCCTCTGCAAATCGCAGGTTAATATAGTGAGATCCGAACTGACCGAGCTCCCCCCTGCGGCTCCCCTCGCCGATCATCAGCTTAGTATCCAGGATAGGTACCTTTCTTTCGGTATAACCGTAGGGCCCATCCGAAGCGTTTACCGCATTGGCGATAGCCCAATCCTTGTACACATCCTTGAAAGTCTTGTCATATCCCAGCCTAGTAAGATAGGCATTAACCGCCTCGATGCCATCCTCTGGTCCGTTGAGCAATAGCTTGAGGTTTTGATAGCCCCCGTAATGCTGCATCAGATAAAGAAAGAAGAGGTTTGATGCTCCGTAATGAGGGGGGGTTAACCTGGGATCCTCGGACCAGTTGTTAAGCTGTGTATCGGAGTTGCGGCGGAACTCCTGGGCAAAATAGGCGTGGTAGCC
>JACQTT010000030.1 GCA_016210665.1 Chloroflexota bacterium
CGGTCGCCAAGGGTATTTAGCCTTGGAGGGTGGTCCCCCCTGCTTCCCACAGGATTCCTCGTGTCCCGTGGTACTCAAGATCGCACCAGGAGCCTTTTGTCTTTCATCTACGGGACTCTCACCCTCTACGGTTGGCCCTTCCAGGACCCTTCGCCTGACAAAAGGTTTCTTACTCCTTGCTCCTACTGGGATCGGAACCGATGCGTCTTACAACCCTCCAGGGACATAGGGCCCCAGCCCACTTAGCCCCTAGAGTTTGGGCCTTTCCCGTTTCGTTCGCCACTACTCAGGGAATCTCGGTTGATTTCTTTTCCTCGGAGTACTTAGATGTTTCAGTTCCTCCACTTACCTTCCCGATGTTATCGGGATCTTCCGGTTTTACCAGAAGAGGTTCGCCCATTGGGGTATCCCCGGCTATGCTCGCTAGACAGCTCACCGAGGCTTTTCGTAGTCTTGCCACGCCCTTCTTCGGCCCTTGGCCCCAAGGCATCCACCGCGGACCCTTTCTAAGCTTGACCCACATTAAGGCTCTTAGATTTCCATTTCTCTTCTATTCGGTTGTTAAAGTGCAACAAAAAGGCGGCTGGGTTGCCCTAGCCGCCGCATTAGGCTCAACCAGCTCTAACTATCTTGACAAATTACCTTTGAACATTCTCTTGCTCAACTGTTTTTCATTATACACGGGTCAGGTGGTTTGTCAAGGGTTAGTCAGACAACGTCTCTCCATTACATAGATGCGAAGTTTCAAGAAGGTATCTGCTCCAAGGTATTCCAGGCTCGCAAAGCAGTGCCAAGTTAGCCTGCTGGCTTTTCGGGCCAACGCCGTTGTGATATACTTCGCCTATCTTAAAGTTTGATAGAAAACTATTACCGTACACAGCAGCGTCTTTACAGAGAGATTCCAGGGACAATACTGATATCCTCATATACCCCTGAAAAACGGTAGGACAGGTACTATGACGGCCATAATTGAGGTTATACCTAACGGCTCTGTTACCAGCCCTCGGGGCTTCAAGGCTGGAGCCACCTATGCTGGGCTCAAGACTTATGGTGCCGACAAGCTTGACCTGGCCTTGTTGCTGTCGGAAACTCTCTGTAGCGCCGCAGGGGTGTTTAGCACCAATAAAATCGTATCACCCTCAGTAACCCTGTCCAAGAAACGCATTAGCGCAGGAGCAATTAAGGCCATCGTGGCAAACAGCGGGTGCGCCAACACCTGCGTGGGAGACCAGGGCCTCAAGGATGCCGAGGAGATGACTTTCCTGGCTGCCCGCCACCTGGGAATAAAAGACGAAGAAACCCTCGTTTGCAGCACGGGCATCATTGGGGTCGAATTGCCCTTAGCTCTCATCCGCCAATCCATCAGCAAGATTCAGCTCTCACCCGATGGGGGTCATACAATGGCCCGGGCTATCATGACTACGGACTCCCACCCAAAGGAGATGGCTATATCCCTAAAGATAAACAACAGGACTGTAAACCTAGGGGGTATAGCCAAAGGCTCTGGCATGATTCATCCTAATCTGGCGACTATGCTCTGCTTCTTGACTACCGATGCAGCAATTGAAAAGAGCTTTCTCCAGGATGCCTTAAATAGGGCTACCGAGGTCTCCTTCAATATGATTGATGTAGATGGAGACCAGAGCACCAACGACTCGGTGATTCTCCTGTCTAACGGGGCTGCTGGAGGTGACACCATAAGAGCCGGCAGTCCCGCAGCCGATATCTTTCAACAGGGACTCACTTATCTCTGCATAGGTTTGGCTAAAGAGTTGGCCAGGGACGGCGAAGGCGCTACCAAGCTTATCGAGGCTACCGTAGAAGGAGCCAGAAATACGGAGCAGGCTGGAGCCGCTGCCAGGTCTATAGTAAGCTCCCTTCTCGTGAAAGCGGCTGTTCATGGCAATGACCCCAACTGGGGGCGTATCATGATGGCTGTGGGCAAGAGTGGCGTTGAACTAGAGGAGAGCAAGATCGCCCTCTACGTCAATGAGATTTGTCTAGTGGAAGAGGGAAGGCCAATACCTTACTTTCAAGACGCAGTAGTAGCCGCTATAAAGAGTGGGGACGTCTCTTTCCGTGTCAAACTAAACGTAGGAGATGGTAGCGCCACTGCCTGGGGATGTGATCTAACCACGGAATATGTAACTTTTAATGCAGCCTATACTACCTGATCCCCCTGGATTCTTCCTATGGAGCCACAACTCAAGCAGTCATATCAGATACCTCAGCCAGGAAGACAGCCTCTTCCCCAGGGTATCATCGTACGCCCAGCGATCTGGGACGACGTGTCAGACATCCTTGAAATACAAAACCAGGGTATAGAGGACCGCATCGCAACTTTAGAGCAGGAGCTGCATACCTTTGACGATCAGGCGCAGTGGTTCCGCACCCATGGCCCTGGAGAGCCTATCTTCGTCGCGGAGTATCATGGCCAAGTCATAGGATGGGCCTCCCTTAATCGCTTCTCAGATCGCAAGGTCTATGGCGGAGTCAAGGAGCTCTCCATTTACGTAGAGCGAACATGGAGAGGTAGGGGCCTGGGCAGCATGATTCTAGGAAGTCTCATAGATAGGGCCAGCCAACTTAACATATACAAGATTGTCCTCAATGCCCTCCCATTCAATGAGAGGGGGTTGGCCCTATACCGCAAGTTCGGCTTTAGGACCGTAGGTGTCTGGAAGAGCCAGGGGAAGCTGGATAACCAGTGGGTAGATATGATAGCAATGGAAAAGCATCTAAGTACACCGCTCTTGGATAAGAGCAAGCGTATGGAAGCTAGCGCCTCCGCCCAAAACCAGGGAGGCGTTAGTACAGGGTCAAACCCATGGAGAGCCGTTATCGTCAAAATAGGGGGTAGTACCCTGGGTGCCCACGATACCACCCTAAAGGACCTGGTAACTCTTCAAAGGCGTGGGATAGCGCCGATAGTGATCCACGGGGGCGGTAAAATCATCACTGAGTGGATGGAGAAACAGGGTGTGCGACCTCGATTTGTTAGGGGCCTACGGGTTACCGATGCCCATAGCCTGGACATTGTAGTGGCAGTCCTCACTGGACTAATAAATAAGAGCTTGGTAGCCTCCATTACGGCGCTCGGCGGCAAGGCAGTCGGTATCAGCGGAGTAGACGGAGGGTTGCTCCAAGCCGAAGTCCTGGATCCAGACCTGGGTATGGTAGGAAAGATAGTAAAGGTAAACCCAGGGATCGTACACCAGATTTTGGACTCTGGGAGCATACCTGTTATCGCCCCTGTAGCCCTTCACTGGTCGAATGACCCTGAGAAAGCTGGCACGCTTCTAAATGTCAACGCCGATAGCGCCGCAGGAGAAATCGCGGCTTCCCTGGAGGCCGAGCGCTTGCTATTCCTTACTGATGTAGAAGGCGTTCTGGACTCATCTAGAAGGCTTATTCCTAGACTAACTCCCCAACAGGCCAAGGGGTTCATAAGCTCTGGCATGGTCGCCGGGGGGATGATTCCTAAAGTAGAAGCCTGCTTGAGAGCCTTGGAGAAGGTACCTGTAAGCCAGATTATTGACGGTCGGAAGCCAAAGGCCATTCTGGAATTCCTAGAGGGTAAGAGTCTAGGAACCAGGGTGGGTTAGGAGGTAAAGGAGTATTATGTCATCTTTTTTTAGAGGCAACTCTGGACAGTCACCCTTCTCAACGGAACACGAAGGAGAAATGTTTCCCACAGGCTTGGAGGACATGATCAAGTGGGGGCTGGCTGCTGTAGCCGTCATATTCCTGTTCATCGCCCTCTCCTTTGGTCGCGGTATCTATACCGACCTGCTGTGGTTCGATAACTTAGGATTTAGAAGCGTCTTCGTTAGCATCCTCACTACCCGAATGTGGCTTTTCATCGTCGGAGCCATAACGTTTGCCCTGTTTCTTAGCATCAATATATTCATCGCCTATCGGTTCTCCCGTGGCGAGGTCACTATTCCCATCCCACCGGAGGCGGTGAATCTACTAAAACGCCTTATAATTTGGGGCGCAGTGCTGACAGTAATCTTCCTCAGTCTGATCTTCGGCTCTGTAGCCCAGGGACGATGGGAGATATTCTTACGGTTCTTGAACTCCGTCCCCTTTGGAGAAGTGGACCCCTTGTTTGGCAGGAACATCTCATCCTATGTCTTTACCCTGCCTATATATAACTTTGTTCAGGGATGGCTTCTTGGGGCGATTATCGTGACTATAGTGGCTGCGGTAGGACTCTACTTCGTCAACTACAGCCTGAGAGGTACCGGCATTCCCACTACTACGGCGGTCCGGGTACATATCTCCATATTAGGGGCTCTACTAATGTTCGTCATTGCCTGGAGCCACTATCTGGATACGTGGGAGCTTCTCTTCTCAAACACGGGAGCCATCTTTGGAGCAGCCTATACCGACGTCCATGCCCGGCTGCCGGCCCTTCGATTCCTCACCGTAATTGCCGTCGCCAGCGGTATTTTGATGCTGGTAAACGCCTATCTTAGGGGAATCAGACTAATAGTAGGCGCCTTTGGCCTATGGATTGCAGCATCAATTATCTTAGGGTCTGTGTATCCTGGGTTGCTGCAACGCTTCAGCGTTGATCCCAACGAATTCACCAGAGAAGAGGAGTTCATTGCTCGTAACATCAAGTTTACCCGCCAGGGCTTCGGTCTAGAAGCCATAACTGAGCAGTCCTATCCAGCCAAGCCAACTCTGGTCCCCAACGTTATCTTAGAGAACACTCAGACAATAAAGAATATACGCCTTTGGGACCACAGACCCCTTAAAGATGTCTACAATCAGATCCAGTTCATCCGACTCTACTACGACTTCTTGGACATAGACGTGGATCGGTATGTGGTGGACGGTGAGTACAGGCAGGTGATGTTGGGAGCCAGGGAGCTCGCTCCGGAGAAGCTACCCCCTCAGGCACAGCGTTGGGTCAACCAGAGGCTGCAATACACTCACGGCCTGGGTGTGGCCGTTAGCCCGGTAACGGAGTTCAGTTCCGAGGGTAGGCCCATCTTCTTCGCCAAGGACATACCGCCGAAGGGAACCATAGATGTTCAGAAGCCCCAGATATACTACGGCGAGAATACAAGTACCTTTGTCATTGTCAACACTAATACGGCGGAGTTTGACTATCCCACAGAGGAGGATATACCCGTCTATACCAAGTACGTGGGCAAGGGAGGAGTACAGCTTAGCTCCCTACTGCGGCGCTTGGCCTATACCTGGCAGTTTGCCGACGTCAATATCTTGATAAGCAAAGAGATAACGAGTGACAGTCGCATCAAGTATCGCCGCCTCATACAGGAGCGCATTAATACAGTTGCACCCTTCCTGCGCTTAGACCACGACCCCTATATAGTGGCCGAAGATGGCAGGCTCTTCTGGATCCAGGACGCCTATACTACCACAAACCTTTATCCCTACTCAGAGCCCTTCGGAAACATAAATTACATACGCAACAGCGTGAAGGTGGTAGTTGATGCCTATGAGGGGACTCTGGACTTTTATATAGCTGATGAATCAGATCCTCTGATCAAGGCATATCAGAGCGCCTTCCCTGCCCTATTCAAACATCTAGACCAGATGCCTGCATACTTGAAAAACCATATCCGTTACCCTGAAGACCTCTTTTCCATTCAGGCGCAAAAATACCTCCAGTATCACATGACTGACACCAGGGTCTTCTATAACAAAGAGGACCAGTGGAGCACACCTACCGAGCTGTTTTTCGGCTCATCCCAGCCCATGGAGCCTTATTATCTGATAATGAAGCTGCCCGGTGAGGAGAAGGAGGAGTTCGTCTTGCTGCTCCCCTTTACACCCTCTAAAAGGCCCAACCTGATAGGTTGGCTTGCAGCCCGCAGCGATGGAGAGCAATACGGCAAGCTGACGGCCTTCAAGTTCCCTAAAGACAGGCAGATCGACGGCCCTCAGCAGATTGAAGCCCGGATAGATAACGATACCTTTATCTCCCAGCAGTTTACCCTCTGGGGACAGGGAGGTTCCACAGTCCTCCGTGGAAATCTGCTGGTCATCCCCGTCAGCGACTCGCTGATCTACGTAGAGCCCATCTATCTTCAGCCTGAGGCTCTGGCTTTTCCTGAGTTGAAGCGAGTCATTGTAGTCAGCAGCGATAAAGTAGCGATGGAACCTTCTCTATCAGAAGCCCTTGTAAAAGTTGTGGGAGTGTCTGGGCTGGCTGGGATAACGCCACAGCCTACAACTACCGGCACTACCTCTCCCACCCAGCCGACACCGAAGACGAGCGCAGAGGAGATGCAAAGAGGCTTTCAAGACTTGGGCAACGCCATCCAGAGGCTAAAGGATGAGCTCGGCAGACTAGAAGAGGCGCTCCAACGTCTGAAGCAACTAGCTCAAGGCCCCTAACAGGCTGATGGAAAAATGGGGTGTACAGAGGGGCGAAGCCCATTTGCCGGGAGTCTCGATTTCATCGGGATACAAAATCCTATCCCCTTCCTGGCCAGAGCCTCCCCTGAGCTCGCCGAAGGGAAGAGGGTAGAGGGATGGTCGTCCCGGCCCGCCTGCCAAGGCCTGACGGGCAGGCCAGTCGGGATTCAGCACCCTGCTAAAGGCCCCTCCAATCTCTCCTTAATCGGGGTCAAAGAGGCCCTGTGGAATAGGAATCGAGGAGATAGCCGTCATGAGCACCGATTGGAAATCCATGGAGAACAAATACTACATGTTTGCCGCTCGGAGGCAACCCATTGTCCTTGTTAGAGGAGAGGGAACCAAGCTCTGGGACGAGAATGGCAAGGAGTATTTGGACTTTATTGCTGGCTGGGCCGTCAATAATCTGGGCCATTGCCACCCCGTCATAGTCGAAGCTGTAGCTCAACAAGCTCGCCGCCTTATGCAAACCTCTAATCAGTTCTATACCATACCTCAGCTACAGCTGGCCCAGCTTCTGGTGGAAAACAGTTGTCTAGACAAGGTCTTTTTCTGCAATTCCGGCGCAGAAGCCAACGAGGGCGCCGTCAAGCTGGCCCGCAAGTACGGTAAGATGTACAGAAACAATGCGTATGAGATAATTACAGCCTTGAACTCCTTCCACGGAAGGACTCTGGCCATGGTCTCAGCCACCGGCCAACCTCATTACCAGGATACGTACCTGCCTATACCAGAGGGTTTCGTAAACGTTGCCTATAACGATATTGATGCCATTAGAGCGGCTACTACCGAAAAGAC
Source organism: Chloroflexota bacterium (assembly GCA_016210665.1). Taxonomy (GTDB): domain Bacteria; phylum Chloroflexota; class Dehalococcoidia; order Lucifugimonadales; family JACQTT01; genus JACQTT01. Next base: position 7,198 of record JACQTT010000030.1, read on the forward strand.
AGTTGCTGTCATGTTGGAGGTAATCCAAGGCGAAGGGGGAGTGAACCTTCCGTCCCCAGGGTATGTTAAACAGGTGAGAAGATGGTGTGATGAAGAAGGACTATTGCTCATCCTGGACGAAGTGCAGACGGGCCTTGGCCGCCTGGGTTCCCTTTTTGGATACCAGCTATTTGATGCAGAACCTGACATAATGACTTTGGCCAAAGCTCTAGGCGGCGGCGTTCCCATCGGGGCCTTGCTGGCCAAGGAAAAGGCCTCTGTCTTTGCCCCCGGCGACCACGGCTCTACCTTCGGCGGCAATGCTCTGACCTGCGCTGCTGCCTATGCCTCCACAAAGTTTATCATTGACCATGACATCCCTGCCCATGCGCGGCAGATGGGCGACTACCTTAAGGGAAAACTAAAAACCATGCAGTCTAACCACGAGTTTATTAGGGATGTCAGGGGTATGGGGCTCCTGATAGCTGTAGAGTTTAACAGCGATATGGCCGCCTCGGTGGTTTCCTTCTGCAACGAAGGTGGTCTTCTTCTTAACCCGGTGAGACCCAACGCTATCCGTATCATGCCACCCCTTATAGTCTCTCCAGAGGATATAGATAAGGCCCTGGACATTCTGGAAATGGGATTAACAAAAGCAGCACGAGGGAGAGCTAGCTAGTGTCCAGTCCGACTAATAACTTGTTGAACGCGATGAGGTTGCCCGACCGCCCCGTAATGGTATTAGACGAAATACCTTGATGTCCTTCGACAAGCTCAGGATGAGCGGTTCAAACTACCTGTTCCCGCTCGTGGGGAGCCAGTCGAACCATGAGGATAAGCACGAACTTGTGAAATTATTTACTTGATGACCATAACGGGGCGGCATCGGCAGATTTGCGATGCCACACCCTTCAGGGTATGGTACACTGAATGCCTATTTTCATCCCCGAGTGTGGCGTCCGCAACGCCATGAGCATCTCGCTAAGTCGTATCCCTACAACCCAGATTAATCGCTGAAAAAATAACGGCCACAATTAGGAGGAAACGATGGATACAAGAAAGGTGGTGCTGGCATATAGCGGTGGTTTGGATACCTCGGTAGCCATACCCTGGATTAAGGAGAACTATGAGGCGGAGGTGATCGCACTTACGATCGATCTGGGTGAAGGCAAGAACCTCCCAGAGATAAGAAACAAGGCTCTTAAAACTGGCGCCAGTGCAGCCTTTATTGTTGACGGGAGGGACTCATTTATTAGTGATTTCGTCTTTCCCACCCTTCAGGCGGGAGCCATGTATGAGGGTGTATATCCCCTGGCCACGGCCTTGGGGCGGCCACTTATAGCCAAGCATCTGGTAGATGTAGCCGTTCGTGAGGGGGCCTACGCCGTCGCTCACGGGTCCACTGGTAAAGGCAACGACCAGGTCCGCTTCGATGTTAGCATCATGGTGCTGGCGGGGAGTAGAAAGCTAGAAATAATTGCCCCAGCTCGAGAATGGGATATGAACCGGGAAACAGAGCGGGAATACGCCAGGAAGCGAGACATACCAGTTCCAGAGAAAAAGGGTCGCGTTTTCTCCGTAGATGAGAATCTGTGGGGCAGATCCATCGAAGGGGAGGACCTGGAGAATCCCTGGGATGAGCCTCCAGAGGACGCCTTCGCCTGGACGAAGCCTGTAGCCCAAACGCCGGACTCTCCCCTCTTCATAGAGGTTAGCTTTGAAAGAGGCTTACCCGTTGCCCTGGACGGCGAAGAGTTAGGAGGGGTAGCCCTTATTCAACAGCTTAACAGGTCAGGCGGTGAGCAAGGCGTCGGCCGCATTGATCATCTGGAGAATCGCCACGTGGGTATCAAATCCCGAGAGGTTTATGAGGCGCCGGCGGCTGTAATGCTGCATACCGCGCATCGTGCCCTAGAAGCGATGGTACTCACGAGGGAGCAGTTGCGTATCAAGGAGCGACTCTCCCAGGAGTACGCGGACATTGTATATAACGGCCTCTGGTACTCGGCCTTACGCCAAGACCTGAACGCCTACTTCCAGAGCACCCAGCGTTTTGTTAGCGGTGCCATTCGCTTAAAGCTGCACAAGGGCAACTGCACCGTAGTAGGGCGCCGCTCGCCATACTCACTATACTCCTTTGGGCTCGCCACCTACGGAAAAGGGGATTCCTTTGACCATCGGGCTGCCAAGGGTTTTATCAACATCTTCGGCCTCCCCGTAAAGAATCAGGCCGAGAAGCAGCCGTACCAGGAGTAAAGAGGGCGACGAGTTAAGACCTCTTCAGCAGGGTGCTAAGAGGAGCGTTCAACCAAACGAACCCAGGTAAGGTTGGCCTTCCCATCCCGCATATACTCCACCTCTGCCACATCCCCAACCTTGTAGCTCCACAACAGCTTAAGAAAGGTAGCCATATCTGGAGTCGACTTACTATCCAGTTTGGTAATCACATCTCCAATTTTAAGTCCAGCCTGAGCGGCAGGGCCAGTGGACGACATAGTGGTCACCAGAACTCCTTCCTGTACAGGTAGCCGCAATTCTGCCGCTATTAAAGAGTTGACATCCTGCCCCGCCAAGCCAATCCAGGTGCGTGATATTCGGCCATTGGAGATCAAGCTGTCAATTATTGGCCTGGCGCTGCCAGAGCTGATGGCGAACCCTATGTTGGTACCCTCCCGGGAAATGGCGGTGTTTATACCCACCACTTCTCCCTTCAAATTAATCAAGGGACCTCCGCTGTTGCCTTCATTGATGGCAGCATCCGTCTGGATTAAGTCGTATAGAGGCACGGACCTGTTCTCCGCATCAATGGTGCGCCCTTTGGCACTTATTATTCCCATTGTTACCGTGGGGCCACCCTTTAGATCTAGAGCATTGCCGATGGCAATCACCCAATCACCCACCCTCAAACTGTCAGAGTTATCAAACTGGAAGGTCGTTAATCCCTGAGCATCTATCTTGATCACTGCCACATCGCTTACTGTGTCGGCTCCTACAACCTTCGCTCGAAAGCTTCTTCCATCGGGGAGACCAACCACGATACTTTGAGCTCCCTCTATGATATGAGAGTTAGTTACAATATACCCATCAGGAGTTATTACTATCCCTGTACCTATACCGGGTTGTGGCACAGGCCTAAGAAAAAGGTCGAGCCTAAAAGACTCGGCAAATACAGATGCTACAGCGGGCCTTACCCGCTCCACTAGGTCCGCTATCGAGGGAGGCGTGCCAAGGATTGAACTTTTATCTGCTGGAGGCGAAGGAGTAGGCTCAGGTACCGGCGTGGCTATAGGAGGAGGTATTGGCGTAGGGGTAGGAGCTGAGGGTGTTGGGCTAGGCTCTGGGGTGGCCGTTGGTACTGTGCTACAAGCCGTAACACCAACGAAAAGCAGAGCAAATATCAGGAGGCAAGGGGCGAGCCCTACCCTTGCCCTTCTCCATGAACTCTCGGCGATATAATGTGACACCTCGCTGCTCCAACGGGACAGAGCTAATACCTCCGCTCTTCAGTTCCTATTAAAGCCTAAAGACCTCATGTAAGGAAGATATAAGAGCTGTGGACAAAGATGATAGTCCAAATGTGAATAGAGGTCAACGTTGTGTACTCTTTCAGCAGATCACGTCGTGTAATTGGAGACCTTCGATAACACCCTTGAAAGTAAAGGTTATAGAGGAATTAAGCAAGAGAGCGATAGTGATTACTCTTAAGAAATCTAGGGTGTATTCTTGAGGCTATTCTGGCGGGGGAAACAGTTTATTTGAATGTGCTAGGAAACCTCTTGACAGAATTCGTAGCAGATATTATAATAGTTGTATTACTTTAGTTGGAGAGAATAAGGGCAATGGATGAACTAGATAAAAGGATAATATCTTTGCTTCAAAAAAATGGCCGAGCGTCAAATGCGAGAATTGCTCGTTCAATAGGGGTTAGTGAGGGTACTGTTCGCCGTCGTCTAAAAATCCTGGTTGACGATGAAATCATTCAAGTAGTAGCCATGCCTAACCCGGAGAAGATGGGCTACAGGTGTGAAGCCATAATTGGCGTACAGGCCGATCCCGACAAAATGGATCCAGTAGCCGAACAATTGGCGCGCTTGGAGGAGGTTCAGTTTGTGACCATGACTACCGGAACCTATGATATCTTCACCTGGGTCACATGCCCATCCTCCGACGATTTGGGCATCTTCTTGCGAACCAAGGTTGGCACCATACCCGGCGTACGCAGGACAGAGACCTTTATTAACCTGGCTTTCAAGAAGCGCTCCTACGGCCCACCTCTTTAAATCGCTGGCTGCTATTAGAGGTGATTATCCCTTCTTGACAATTTGTCGTTCGTGTCTTTCGGGGTCCTGCTGTGTGCGATTTGAGAGTCTCTCACCAGGCAAGATTCTTCGGTCCTTTCGCCCCTCAGAATAACAGAGGACACAAAGGCCTGCGAACATAGTCACTTGGTTTGAAGGCATACTTGCCCTACTTATTGTAAAACCCTAGGCCAAAAGCCTATGATAAAGCTGTGCGAAAGATATTCTTTGATTTCCACAGTTGCAGTCTGAGCTTGGAGGGGGGAGACCAGTTTCGCTTCCTGACACGGCGCTTCGCCGAGCCCAAGGAGGTGCATCTGATCTACAACGCCGATCACCGTTTACGAGGCAACGAAGACAAGATAACAGAGAAGGCGACTCTTTCTTTCATCGCCGGCTAATCCGCCCTGCCATATAGACCTATCATGCGTCAAACCTCTATAGAGTTCAGAGACAAGAGCCTATCCTTAGAAGGTATTATTACTATGCCTCAGAGATCTTTGCCCCCGTTTCCTGCCGTGATTGTATGCCATCCTCATCCCTTCTTTGGGGGTAGTATGGACCACAAGCTTGTCAAAATACTGAGCCAGGCACTGGATGAGGAAGCTATCGCTACGCTTCGTTTCAATTTTCAGGGGGCGGATCACAGTAGAGGCATACTCAACAGTGGCCCGGCCGAGCAACAAAGCCTGGAGGTCGCCCTTAACCTGTTGAGAGACTGGCGGGGCGTAGATCGGAAGAGAATCGGAATGGCCGGATTCTCCTTTGGTGCTTCAGTCATATTGGATGGCCTATCCAGATACAAGGAGGTCAAGGCTATAGCTCTCATCTCACCTCCCGTCTCAGCGTTGCGTCGATCACCCATTCAGAAGGACAGACGCCCCAAACTGGTTCTAGTAGGGGAGCTAGACCGCCTGGTGTCTCTATCTCAGCTAACAGAGACTATTGCTACTTTTCAACCCCCGGCGGAGTTTCAGATAATACCCAGCGCCAATCATGGCTTGGCTGACCATGAATCCGAGACTGCTACTAGAGTAGCTCATTTCTTTAGAAGAGTTCTGGAGTAGAGTTGATGACCTTGCTCCTTGAGATAATAGGTGCTTCCCATTAAAGTGTATGATATGGGTCTGTAAAGGTGAGATCATAACTTCGTTCTCCCCCATGGAGTACAAAGCGAAACCATTCCTGCTTCGACTGCAATTGCTTTGTCGCCTGGGTGCTTTGAGATGCCAGAGAGCTTGAGCTATGAAGGGCAAGAAATGTCTGAGGAATCCACAATAAATGAGGAGGCAAAGGGGCCTGTCTCTAAGCCTGCCAAAAAGCTCTGGTACAAGGACGGCTGGCTACTCACTATAGCGTTGACCACCCTAGTCCTGGATCAGTTTACCAAGTTTATTATCCAGAGCAGCTTCTATGAAGGGCAATCCCTGCCGAGAGAGGGTTTCTTCCGCATCACCTACACTACAAATACGGGAAGCGCTTTTGGTCTGTTCCCCAACCAGACCCTCTTCTTGGTGGTAGCCTCCTTTATAGGCATCGCCTTCCTCATCTTTTTCTATCGTTCTCACCCCCTGCGGGGCAATCTCATAAAGTTGAGTCTAGGCCTACAGCTTGGCGGTGCCATAGGCAACCTGCTAGATAGAGTGAGGCTAGGCATGGTAATAGACTTCATAGACGTCGGCATCTGGCCCGTCTTCAATCTCGCCGATTCAGCTATCGTCGTTGGTATTGGAATCTTGGCATGGATCATTCTCTCGTCAAAGGAAGAGTGGAGAGCTGCCGGGAAAAGAGAAGAGGTCGGCCTCCAGAGCGACCAGAAGGATTCGTCTCCGTGAACGAGGTACGGGGCTTTACCGTAACCTCTCCCGGAGAAAGGTTGGACCTTCTGCTGGTAGAACTCTGTCCGGACTTGTCTCGCTCTCAGTTGCAACGTCTTATACAAAAAGGTTACGTCACCGTCAACGGTCTGCCAGTGAAATCCGCCTGGAAGCCGCAGCCTGGTCAGGTCATATCCCTCACCATTCCTCCTCCAGAACCTATGGAAATCGTACCCCAGGAGATGCCCCTAAACATAGTCTATGAGAACGCTGACCTGGTAGTGGTAGATAAGCCACCGGGACTTACCGTGCATCCTAGCCCCGGCCATCCCCACAGCACATTGGTCAACGCCCTTTTAGCCCACTGCACCGAATTGCAGGGGATTGGCGGAACCCTACGCCCCGGTATTGTGCACCGGCTAGACAAAGATACCTCAGGCTTAATTGTGGCCGCAAAATCCCAGAAAGCGCACATTGCCCTATCGAGACAGCTTAAAGAGCGCTCTGTCACTAAGGCTTACTTGACTCTGGTAAGGGGGTCTTTAAGACCTCCCAATGGCACTATTGACGCCCCTATTAGTCGGGACCCAAGGAATCGAAAAAGAATGGCCGTGGTTGCAGGAGGAAGAGAGGCAAAGACGGCGTATCAAGTTGAAGAGTATCTGGAAGGCTTCACACTCGTTCGAGTCTTCCCGAAGACGGGGCGCACTCACCAGATAAGGGTGCACTTCGCCTCCTTACGCCATCCCCTGGCAGGAGACACCACCTACGGCTCCAAAACTCCCGGCTTACAGCGGCAGTTCCTACATGCCTACCTTCTAGGCTTTACATTGCCTGATACCGGAGAGTACGTGGAGTTTACCTCCGACGTGCCCGCAGATTTGTCTGATTTTCTCCAAAAGCTAAGAGGCGATATTAAGCTAGAGAGAGTATTGTCGGTAGCATCTCGCTAGAGGTTTCGGGTCAAAATCGTACCCTTGACAGAGAATTCGTTCCTGCCTATGATGATGGAGCTTGAAGGGATAAGTAACCTGCTCTGCCACTTTCGTCCCTTGAGCTATAAGAAAGAGGAGATATGCCGCCTATTCCTAGGTCAACGCTGATAGTAGCCCTCTCCCTTCTTGTTCTCTTACTGTTTCCTCTCTCGTCCCTGCGCGCCCAAGGGGTTTATCCCGGAAGCGGTAGTGCATATGTAACTGACGACAGGACCCGGAGCGACAGCATCACCATTAAGATGACAGGGGTAGCCCTGCCGAAAGAGGGCACCAGCTACGAAGGGTGGCTGGTAAGCGATGACGAAAAGGTCAAGACCAGCCTGAAAATAATCCAGGTGGGTTCCGACGGTGTTGTAAACCATAGGTTTACGTCGCCCAGGGGTGAAAACCTCATCCATCTCTACGATAAGGTGCTGATTACCATCGAGCCTGTGCCTGACCCGGATCCAGCACCCTCCGAACTGGTAGCCTTCAAAGGCCAGATTCCTGGCGGAGCTATGACTCATATACGCCATCTTCTAACCAACTGGCCTGCTGGCTCCAGCAGGGGCATTCTGACGAACCTCAAACTTCAGCTAGAGACTGCCCTTGCCAAGGCAAATCTTGCCAGGGACTCCACCAGCATCGCCGAATTGAGAAAATATCTGGAGCAGGCTGTCAATGTTATAGAGGGACAGGGTGGGGCCAACTATGGAGACCTGGATGGCAATGGTACGATAGAGAATCCCGGCGATGGAGTTGGCGTACTGAACCACGCGGCAGACAGAAAGCATGCCGGCTTCGCCTCAGCCGCAGCTCCAGAAGATGAGACCATCTTCCTTCATGCCAGGCACGTAGAAGATAGCGGCAACAATGCTGAACAGTGGGCAATCTCCGCACGAGACAAGGCCCTGGTAGCCATAAAGCAGTCAGATGTCAATAATGCCAAGCTTCTAGCGTTAGGAACAGTCCAGAACTTAACGGCATCCTTGAACGGCCTCGACGCCAACGGGAATGGCACTATAGAGCCAATCCTCGGCGAAGGGGGCGCAAAGACGGCCTATGAGCATGCCCAGTTAATGGCTACTTACAGCCTCGTTGGGGTGCCGATAACTCTCCCAAAAACTGGCGGATTTGCACCAACGCCTATCATGGGAGCCTTGGCCGGAGTGCTTGGCCTGGGTCTCGTCCTGGCTGGCAGCCTCCTACTTAGGCGTCAGGTCAAGGCACAAAGGGCTAACTAGTACTCCCTTGGATAAATCATCGTAATCATGGGTCTTTGCACCCTCGCTCTCCATCTATAGAACCATCCCCCTTGTATCCCCCTTCCTTTCCTGGAAGGGGGATAGAGAAATTTCTGGGGACACCCCAGACCCCGCCAAAGAGGCTTCGCCCCTCTGCACTCCCTATTTTTCATCAGCCTGCTAGAGGCCTTCGGAAATTGCCTTCTAGACTCCATCCTAAATGGTTGGGCATGGATGCCCTCGCCTTCAGGCGGGGGTAAGAAACGCTTTTCCACATAGCTTCTAGACCTTCCACAAGAAACCGCGCTGCGGCTAATTTAGCAGTGGACCTGTTCTTGAGACGTTCCTCCGCTTCATACCAGGAGGCTCGCTGGGTTTTCCAGGTACTTCTTCACTTCCACTAAGAATTGGGCGGCCTGAGCTCCATCTGCTACGCGGTGATCTACAGATATGGTCGCATTCATTACCTGAGCGATAACTATCTGGTCATCCTTGACCACCGGCTTCTTCTTTACCGTGCCCACGGCCAGTACAGCACTTTGAGGCGGATGTATGATCGCTGCAAAGCTATCCACGTCAAACATACCCAAATTGCTCACGCTGAAGGTCCCACCGGTATATTCATCGGGGTGAAGGACACCCTTATTGACCCGCTCCACAAGGTCTCGGCTAGCCTTGGCTATCTCAGGCAAGGATTTGCTTTCGCAATTCATTATGGCCGGCACAACGAGCCCCTCCTCCA
>JACQTT010000031.1 GCA_016210665.1 Chloroflexota bacterium
GGCTCACCACGAGCGGTTGATTATCATGCCCTTTTCCGCAAGTAAGCACTCGGTAAGATTCCTTTCGGACGAGTACAGGGAGTTGCTTCACCAGAAGCAACATGCTACACTCTCACCCAAGGGAGGCTCCCTGGGTCATGCTCGTGTACTCCTTGATTGTACTTTGAAAGGGGAAGCTGTATAAACTTTTTGAGATGCGCTTGTAGCTCAGCTTGGATAGAGCGCAGCCCTGCGGAGGCTGAGGCCGTGGGTTCAAGTCCCACCAAGCGCGCTTTGAACTTCATAGCTCGAAACAATGGATGAATCGCCTCAGCTTTGTAAGGGAGAGGTCTGGGCGATTAGCTCAGGTGGCTAGAGCGTCTGTTTTACACACAGAAGGTCAGAGGTTCAAGTCCTCTATCGCCCATATAAAGAACTGTAAGTAGAGAAGGAGGCCAAGGTGGATGGACTGGGGCAGGCTAGAGAGGTATCTCTTAGAATCATCGACAACGTAAAAAGGGTCATCGTGGGAAAGAACGAGGCCATAGAACTGGGCGTGATTGCCCTTATGTGTAGAGGACACGCTCTGATAGAAGATGTACCGGGAGTAGGCAAGACCATGCTCGCTAGAAGCTTAGCACGCTCTATTGGCTGTAGCTTCAAGCGCATCCAGTTCACTCCGGATCTTCTCCCCACAGACGTTACAGGCGTCTCCATATATAACCAGAAAAATGGGGAGTTTGAGTTCCGCCCCGGGCCTGTGATATCGCAAATTGTCCTGGCGGATGAAATAAACCGAGCTACACCTAAAACCCAATCAGCCCTTCTGGAGTGTATGGAGGAGCGTCAGATTACGGCTGACGGCGTGACTCACATAATGCCACGCCCCTTTATGGTCTTGGCTACCCAGAACCCCATCGAGTATGAAGGTACATTCCCTCTGCCTGAAGCCCAGCTTGACCGCTTCCTGCTGCGTATCACCCTTGGCTACCCAACTCCCCAGGAAGAGATAGTCATAATGGAAAACCAGCAGATGACCCATCCTATTGAGACACTGAAATCTGTTGCCACTGAAGAAGATGTTATACGGGTTCAAGATCAGATCAGAGCTATATACATAGATAACCTCATTAAACAGTACATCGTGGCCCTTACTGAGGCCTCTAGAAAACACCCAGACGTGGCTTTGGGTGGCTCGCCAAGGACATCCTTGGGCCTCTTTAGAGCCTGTCAGGCTCTTGCCCTTATCCGTGGGAGAGACTACGTTGTACCAGAGGACATCAAGGAGTTGGCTGAACCCATCATGGCGCATCGCATTATCGTGTCTCCAGGGACTCGCATGCGAGGCGTTGATAGCCAAAAAGTTGCCGCCGAGGTGCTGGAGAGCGTTCCTGTACCCGGAGCACGGCCGCGCGGCTGGCTAAGAGGGTAAAAGAAACCACCGATAAAAAGGGTCTTGCGTTGAAACGGATCTACCTAATCCTTTTTCTGCTGGCACTCACCCTGTTCAGCGCCCTCTCAACAGGCTTTTATCTCTTGTATCGTTTAGTTTATGCACTGGCTCTTATCCTAGTTAGTAGCTACATCTGGACCTGGATAAGCTCCTGGGGCATTGAGGCGAGGGTAGAGAGGCGCACCTCTCGAGCAGCGAAAGGGGAAAATATAGAGGCGCGCATCACCGTGCGCAATACTAGTTTCATTCCCAAGTCCTGGCTAGAAGTCCAGGAGATGACGGATATGCCGGGCCACCTAGAAGGCATGGCCATCGGCCTTCCATCCAGGGGATTCCGTTCCTGGAAAGTCTCCACTCCCTGTAAGAGGCGAGGTATATACACTTTAGGCCCCCTAAGAGTGACCTCGGGAGATCTGTTTGGACTCTTTCGCAGGGAAAGGTACTTCGGCGACGTCCATACTTTGATTGTTTACCCTCAGATAATAAATCTACACCACTTCAGCATTCCTGCTGCAGATCTTCCCGGGGAAGGTAGCGCTGTTCATCGCAGCTTCTCAATAACGCCGAGCGCTTCTACAGTTAAGGATTATACCTATGGTGAAAGCCTGCGCCGTATCCATTGGCCGTCCACAGCCCGTATGGGCAAGCTTATGATTAAAGAGTTCGACCAGGGACCCTCCAGCGATATATGGCTCTTCTTGGATCTTCATTGGGATGTTCAGGCAGAGCAGGAGGAGGAGAGCACTGATGATTATGGAGCTACCATCGCTGCTTCCATTGCCAGGAAATACCTGGACGCCGAGCTGTCAGTGGGGTTTGTAGCCCATGGAGATGACAGATACGTCCTACCTCCTGAAACGGGACCAGCCCAGATGGCCCGAATAATGGAGGTTTTGGCTAAAGGCAAGGCCCAGGGAAAGGTACCTCTTGAGGAGGCGCTGGCCCAAGAAGAGGCTCTTTATAGCCGTAATTCCTCCGTAGTGATAATAACCCCGTCCTACAGAGAAGAATGGATTTTTGTGCTAAAAGAGTTGATGAGACGCCGAATCAAGGTGCTTGTTATCCTGGTAGAACCTAGTAGCTTTGGAGGAAGAGACAGCAACCTTCACCTATCGGGAAATCTGGCCAGAAACGGGATACCATCCTATGTGGTGAGTAGAGGAGATGATCTCTCAGCAGTCCTGAGCCATATGTATAGAGGTCCGCAGATGGCCGAGGTTTTCCCTGGTCACCCTGGGAGGCTCCTATGAACGCAGAGAAAGGAGATGCCATCTCGAAGCAACGCCCTGCATCCGATGCCGGGAGGTCCAATCTCATCACACTATCACTGCGGACTCGGCTAGTACCCCAGGAGGGGTGGATCACCTTTCTCTTATTGATGGCATTGCTGATTTCTGTAGTATGGTCTGTCCAGCAGGCCGACTGGGTGGCGACTGACAACCTGATTGCCGTGGTTTTCTGGGCTGCCTTGGCAGGACTGATTCTCGCCAAGCTCAAAGCTCCTTGGCCTCTCCTGCATCTAGCCGGCGTAGTCATCGGATTCATAGTGGTAATGTGGCAGACAGCCGGCCTTACTGAGGCAGAGTCTATTGTTCTCCAGGTGCAAGAGGCATGGACCCGAGTTACGCTATGGACCAATGCAGCCCTGAAGGGAGGCATAAGCACAGACCTGTTGCCTTTCTCTTTGCTCCTGTTCATCTTCGGATGGCTGGTTGCATATCTATCTTCCTGGTTCATATTCCGCAGTAGAAACGTATGGGTTGCTATATTGTTGCCGGGTATAGGTATGCTGACTAACCTGAGCTACCTACCGGACCCTTTTGCCGGCCACTTCTTCTTTTTCCTTTTCCTGGCCATGCTACTGGTAGTGCGCATGACAATGCTCCAGCGCATAAGCACATGGAACCGCTCTAGGATAACCTTCAACAATGTACGAACATGGTTCACCCTTAACGAAGCTGTATGGTTTGGGCTGGCAGTAGTTCTGATAGTAGCCCTTTTGCCCTTAAAGGCCGTTTCGCCTCCTCAGTTGAGGAGTCAATGGGAGGAGATGCGATCACCTGCCAGACGTTTGGAAGACGAATTTGCTCGTCTCTTCTCGGGACTGCCGGCTCGAAAGACTATCCCTGTGCGTATCTTTGGCCCCTCCCTGGCCTTCCAGGGAAAGATTGCCTTAAGCGGTGTCCCTGCGCTCTGGGTCAACTCGGACTATCCTTCGTACTGGTTTTCCCACACCTATGACAGCTATATTGCCCAGGGCTGGGTCAGTAGCGCCAATCACAAACTAGATATAGAACCTGACGGTAACCTCGTGTCCCCGCAACCCTACAAGGGTCAGATTACAGTTTCTCAAAGCGTCAAGGTGGGGTTTTCTAGCGACGCTGCTTTCCTTGGTGGTGACCTTGTCCATGTGGATCGCAAGATACAGGTGAAAACTCTCACAGAGCCAACACAGACGACTAACACTAAATCAACCGAGGTACCCATTGCTCTAGATATAGTAGCAGCTAGATTTTCCAAACGGCTCAATCCTAACGACGCCTACAATTTGGACTCCTCTGTGTCCCTTGCTACTGATAGCGAGCTAAGGAGGACTGGAACCGACTACCCAGAATGGATAAAAACCTATTATCTGCAGTTACCCGGTTCTCTACCCGATAGGGTGAAAGTGCTGGCGAGAGAGGTGACTCGGAA
>JACQTT010000032.1 GCA_016210665.1 Chloroflexota bacterium
GCCTCCTTTCTCAACTCCTCCCACTTTTCCGCCGAGAGCCGGACGGGAATCACCTTGTCCAAGGGTTTCTTTATCTCCACCTGGACGACTTCATCGTCCTCGTCCCAGGCGTCGGCCTGATCAATACGCTGGATTTCCTTGTCTAAATCAGCCATCTTACCTGCCTCCGATTGCTTTCCCATACAGTCTCCTTTCGCTATCGGTCATTTCCCTAGCGGTAGCTATTCTCCAGTTGCCTCTGCCAAGGTTTACCAACACCACCAGGATATAGCGTCCGGCTGCGGTCTGGCTAAAGACCTTGTGTAGTCCTTCCCTGCCTCTTCTAACATGCCGCTTTTCTGAAAGACATGCCTCCTCGACCTCAGTAAAGTAAATGCCATGCTTCGCCTCAATCTTCTCCAAGATATAGTCGTCAATTTCCAGGGCCTCTATGCGAAGCACTAGCCATCTCCTCTAGATATGAATGTATACAACTTGTATACCATTGTCAAGGGGGGAATCCAGCCCCGGGCTAACGGCGCAACGAACCCTGCTGTGGGATAGGCTGAGAATTCAGGCAAGCCGATTGCTGAGACTTAGGGCCAAGGATTTCAGAACTCGGCTCTAGGGAATCCAAAACGTGCATCCTCGTTGTGGATTACCGGTGCAACAGCTACCGCCGCCTTACAAGAACCGCCTTTGCATCTACCAAATGTATGTCGTGGCCGCATGAGTGTCCCTCGTGTGAAATGTCTGTAATCAGGAAAAGCGCCTGAAAGTGCGAAGAGCGGCCTACTTTGCTTATGAGATTCTCCAAGGCCGAATAGTCAAGGCTAGTAAGCAACAATTCCGTAGCTTGCGTTCCAGCACCGTGACATCCGCCAAACATTAGGATGTCCCCAGCACCCCTTACAGGCGATGGTATTCTTGTGACCAGCAAATAATCAGTCACCAAGCGGCCCTTCTCGTAGCGGGGGAAATACTCCCGGCCCGGCGCAACAATTCCCCAGTTGTATTCCTGCCATGGCATTTCTCTGCCCTCTTGAAAGTTCTCGACAAGCGGGGCACGGGGATCAGGAGCCACGTGATTGAAATGCAAAGAGATTTCATATTTGTATTCGGGAAGCCAAATCCGCATTCTGGGCTTTCTTGCTCTTGGGTCTCCCAATAATCGGCGTGTCATAGGTGTGGCTACGGAACTCCCGAGGGCAATGAGGCTGTCTGTACTCTCCCCTGGAACATACTCTGTAACTTCTTTGAAGTCCATCTGTTTGAAGAAAGCTTCTCTTATCCTTTGTGCCGCGTTTCTGTCGCTTGGATAAACCAACTCCCCTGGGAGCAATGGAAATTGCGGATGGTCATCACTCCCCAACAGACAGATTGGCTCCGACGTTCCAAATAGCTGGTCGAGCAAATCCTGCCGCCTATTTTCTATTTTGAGTTCCTGTTGGGCCGACTTCAGCCCTGTGATCACTTCTCCAAAAGGCAACCTCTCCACAGCATCCGCAGCTGCTTTGCCTACTATACGTGTGCCAACTGGACTGCGAAGAAGTCCCTTTCTGCTCTTCCTGGAAACCACAGTTCCTCCCATCGCGCACTCTGCTGCCTATTTTGATGCCTATTCCTCCATCTGTCAAACCGCAAAAAGGACAAGGTGAACCGCGTTTTCCGCCGTTAGCCCGGTAAGGATAAAGCTCCCCCGGCGGTATTAGACCCCTGAGCGTGCTTAAGGTATCTTGCTTGACGCCGAGCGTATCTTACGGGACGCCTCCCGCAGGCCACCGAAGCGCAGGCGCAGCAGGCTCTTTATGTCCTCGTAGACGTCTTCAGAGTTGTCCGGTGGTATCCGCATTAAAACTCTAAGTGCCTGCTTGATACTACCAACTCCCTTCTCCACTGCCATATCTCACCCTCGACTACGAATCCTGTGTGTCTCGGCTATCAGCAGCCTGCCTGAATAGTGCTCCATATTGTCGTGGGCTGAGAAATAGGCCGTCAGCCTCTCCAGAAGCTGCGGGATGATTTCGGGGTGGTTCCTCACTTGAAGCGCCACAATGCCCTTATGCCTCGCCGGAGGATAGGTCACGATATCGGCAAAGTCGCCATTCAAAGAGAGCAGAATAGTATCAAGCTCCTGGGCCTTCGAGATTACGAGTTGGTCAGGCGAATCTGCGGCGATGTAATCCCCCAGACGAAGAACCTCATGGCCTGTATCTCGAAGCATCCGAATTGCTGAAACGGGAACGCAATGGTCAGCAAAGAACCTCAGACTCACGCAGTTACAACCTCGAACTCCGCTAGATCCCGGGCGTAGTCCAGGCAAGCAGCGATCTGCTCTTTGGTCAGGTCTGGGAGCTCCTTCTTAATTTCTTGGGTGTTTTTACCCGCCGCCAGATAGCCGAGAACAAGGCTAACGGGGATCCGGGTCTCCCTAATCCGTGGTTTTCCCCGAAGGACTTCCGGCGTGCTTACGATATAGTCTCTCCAGTTCACCTGCATATCGCCCCCTTTTGCCGCCTATGATAGCATTATTCGTTAGCTTTAGCCATGTTACCCTCTCATCCCCCGACAGGATTCTAACCCTGAGCGTAATTAAGGTGTCTTGCTTGACGCCGAGCGTATCTTACGGGACGCCTCCCGCAGGCCACCGAAGCGCAGGCGCAGCAGACCCCTAATGTCCTCGTTGGCCGTCTTAAGCACGTTCACCCGGCTGTCTGGGTCGTCTATCCACCTCACGGGGATCTCTTTGACCTTGTAGCCGTTCTTCTCCGCCAGGATCAGCATCTCCGAGTCGAAGAACCAGGCCTGGTTCTGTATCAAAGGGACCAGGTCCCGGACGGCGCGTCGGCTCACCGCCTTGAATCCGCACTGGGCGTCTTTGAATCGGGTGTAGAACATCGTTTTGATCAGGACGTTGTAGCATCGGGAGACCAGCTCCCGCTTAAAGGAGCGGGTAACCCTTGCCCCTTTCATGAGCCTGGAGCCCATGGCTATGTCATTGCCCTCTTTGGCTATAGCTTCTATCATGGGAGGAAATGCCGCCAGGTCTGTGGACAGGTCCACGTCCATGTAGCTCACAATATCCGCTGTGCTCTCCAGCATCGCCCTGCGGAGGGCGCGCCCACGCCCCTTCTGGTCCAGGTGGATGACGCCGACCTTGGGGTACTGCTTGGAGAGGGCTTCGGCTGTGGCCAGGGTCGAGTCCGTGGAGCCGTTGTCGGCTACGACGATCCGCCAGTCGTAGGAGAGGTTCTTTTCCAGGAAGGCGTGGAGAGTCGCGATACAGCGGGGCAGGTCCTTCTCCTCGTTGTATACGGGTATAACCACATCCACCGACGTGCTCATAGGACGTCTCCGACCTACTTCTGAAGCTGCTTATTAAGGATGGTGGCGGTCATGTTAAAGATGCGGTCAAGGACAGCCCTTGCCTGCGGATTAAGGGAGGATACAGCCTCTTTCATCTCCATGGGCCTTCCTTCTAGCAGGGTGCTGAATCCCGACTGGTCGGGACGACCATCCCCCTAACCCCCTTCCTAGCCAGGAAGGGGGAAGATTTTTGTATCCCGATGAAATCGGGACTCCCGGCAAAGGAGCTTCGCCCCTCTGCACTCCCTATTTTTCATCAGCCTGCTAATGGCGGAAGTGGCGCACACCTGTGAAGACCATGGCGATGTTAGCCCTGTCTGCCGCCGCAATGACCTCCGGGTCCCGAATGGAGCCTCCCGGTTGGGCAATGGCTGTTATCCCACCTTGGGCCGCCAGCTCGACGCCGTCGGCGAAGGGGAAGAAGGCATCGGAGGCCAGCACGCTACCCTTAGCTTTGTCTCCTGCACTGCGTAAGGCCAGGTGAACGCTGGTCACTCTGTTGGGCTGTCCTGCCCCCATGCCGACGATTGCCCTGTCTTTTACCAGCACAATGGCGTTGGACTTGATGTGCTTGACTACCTTCCATGCGAAGGCTAGCTCGTCCAGCTCTTGCGATGTAGGATGGCGGTGAGTGACCGCCTTCCACGTGGCGGCGTCCTCCTGGATATCGTCGTAGGACTGGAGAAGGATTCCCCCACCGACCTTCCTCAGGTCCAGGTTTTTCTGCGGGCCCTGCTTCTGCTGGGGGATTTCCAGGATTCTCAGGTCCTTCTTCTTCATCAGGATTTCCAGCGCCTCAGTATCGTAACCAGGGGCTACCACTATCTCATAAAAGATACGCCTCATGGCCTCGGCCGCCTCGCCGGTAAGCCTGCGATTGAAGGCTACAATACCTCCAAAGGCGGAGACGGGATCGCCCTCGTAAGCCTGACGATAGGCCTCTGCCTGGTTCTGGTGGACCGCTAGTCCGCAAGGATTGGTGTGCTTTATAATAGCCACGGCTGACTCTGAAAAATCGCAGACCGCACGCCAAGCAGCGTCGGCATCCAGGATGTTGTTGAATGAGAGCTCCTTGCCGTGGAGCTGCCGGGCGCTGGCTATCCCCTGCGGAGAGGGTACCTGAGCGTAGAATGCAGCCCTCTGATGGGGGTTCTCGCCATAGCGCAATGTAAACAGTTTTGTATATCCCAGGGTTATCTCTTCAGGAAATTGGCCATCCCCCTGCCTTAGGTACTGGGCTATGGTAGTGTCGTAGAGGGCTACGTGCTGGAAGGCCTTCTGGGCCAATCCCTTGCGCTCTTCTAATGTGAGGTTGCCCTCCTTAAGATGCTCCGATATCCAGGAGTAGTCCTTGGGATCTACCACTACAACCACATCTTTGAAGTTCTTGGCCGCCGCTCTTATCATCGTCGGCCCGCCTATGTCTATGTTCTCCAGCGCCTCATCCAGGGTAACGCCTGAGCGAAGAATGGTTTCCATGAATGGGTAGAGGTTTACCACAACCATGTCTATCGGTTCAATCTTGTGTTTCGAAAGCTGCGCTATGTGGTCTGCACTCTCGCGACGGGCCAGTATCCCGCCGTGAACGCGAGGATGCAAAGTCTTGACCCGTCCGTCCAGGATTTCCGGGAATCCTGTCAGGTCCGACACCTGCTGCACCGCAAGACCGGCCTCGGTCAGGGTCTTATAGGTGCCGCCGGTGCTTACCAGCTTGGTTCCTGACTGGGTCAGGCTTCGGGCAAACTCTACCACGCCAGCCTTGTCATATACGCTAATAAGTGCTTTCAATACCACTCTCCCAAAAAGCTATTGGATGATTACTCTTTCTCCCACATTTTGCCTCACCACCTCCCCAATTTGCAAGGCCTGGGGCACACGGGCTATCACATCCTCTAGCCTTTCTGGCTCACACACCAGCACCATGCCCAGACCCATGTTAAACACCTGGTACATCTCTTCTTGGGATACCTGGCCCTGTTTCTGGATGATGTCGAAGATAGGCAGAACCGGCCACGAGCCAGAGTAGAGGCGAGCGCCTAGACCATGAGGCAGCACGCGGGGCAGGTTCTCCAGGAGGCCACCCCCGGTTATGTGGGCCATTCCTTTGATCAGTGACAGTACAGGCTGGAGCGCTGAAGAATAACATGGGTGGGTTTTCAAAAGCGCCTCGCCTAAGGTGTTTCTCAACTCAGGATAATACGTGTGTAAAGAGGAGGGTTCCTGGTCCAGATTAAAGATTCGCCTTACAAGAGAATATCCATTGGTTTGCAGGCCATTGGAGGGGATTCCTAGCAGCCGATCTCCTGCCCGAATCTGTGAGCCATCCAGAATCTGGTCCTTTTCCACCGCACCGACGATAAACCCTACCAGGTCGAAGCTATCCTCGGCATATACCCCGGGCATCTGGGCAGTCTCTCCGCCGACGAGGGGGCAGTTT
This sequence comes from Chloroflexota bacterium, assembly GCA_016210665.1. Taxonomy (GTDB): domain Bacteria; phylum Chloroflexota; class Dehalococcoidia; order Lucifugimonadales; family JACQTT01; genus JACQTT01. The sequence continues at coordinate 5,783 of JACQTT010000032.1, forward strand.
ACGGCCTTGCATGCCTTCACTATTCCTTCGATCAGCGCCTCCACTTTCTGAGGCTCCAGCTTGGGCACGGCGATATAGTCCAGGAAGAAGAGGGGCCTGGCCCCACAGGTGAGGATGTCGTTGACGCAGTGGTTGACCAGGTCCTCCCCAAGCGTGTCCAGGCGCCCGACCAATGAGGCTACTTTTAGCTTGGTGCCAACGCCGTCGGTGCTGGAAACCAGGACAGGCTCTTTGTAGCCGGATAGCTGATAAAGGGAGCCAAAGAATCCTACGCCCCCTAGAACCTGAGGGCTGTAGGTGGCTCTCGCTTTACTCTGGATGACCTGCTTTACCTTCTGGATGGCGTCCAGGTCGACTCCCGCGTTGCTGTAGGCCTCTCCACTCATGTTATGTAATAGCTTGTGTGTTGCTGCTCTGGCTGGTTTTCCAGGTACAGCTTGTCTAACCCAAGCTTCAGCTGTACCGGTATGGGATATTTACCGGTAAAGCAAGCTGTACAGAAGTTGTCCGGAGGCAGGCCAGTGGCCTTCAGGAGGCCTTGCACGCTCAGGTAGCCTAAAGAGTCTGCTCCCAAAAACTCCCTTATCTCTGGAACTGTGTTATTGGCGGCGATAAGCTCCTTCTTGGTAGCCATATCCACGCCAAAGTAGCAAGGGGAGATAATTGGCGGGGCGCAAATCCTCAGGTGAACTTCTTGCGCTCCTGCCTTTTTTACCAGACTTACCACTCTGGGCGTAGTAGTGCCTCGTACTATGCTATCGTCCACCACTACCACGCGTTTGCCTTCCAAAACCTCTCTTAGGGGATTAAACTTTAGGCGCACCCCCAGTTCCCTGAGGCGTTGGTCCGGCTCAATAAACGTGCGGCCTACGTATCGGTTTTTAAGCAACCCTTCTCCAAATGGAATGTCGGACTCTTGAGAGTATCCCACCGCTGCTGCAGTGGCCGAATCTGGAACCCCAATTACCAGATCCGCGTCGACCGGATGTTCCCTGGCTAATTGGGCGCCCATAGCCATGCGAACGGTGTATATCAGTTTATCGTCAAGGATACTGTCCGGGCGGGAGAAGTATATGAACTCGAAGATGCATAGAGCTTTTCGGCTGTCTGTTCCTTTCCAGAGGGTGCTCTTTATCCCATCACCGTTTATGATTACAGTTTCGCCGGGCTCTATCTCGCGTAAGTAGTCTGCCCCGATGTGGTCTAGAGCACAACTTTCCGAGGCGATGACCCAGCCGCCGTTGAGCTTGCCGAGGCACAGAGGCCGCACACCTAGAGGATCCCTCATACCTATGAGAGAGTCCTTTGTCAAGATGACCAGGGAATAGGCTCCTTGGAGTCGGCGCATACCGTAGTTAGCTCGCTCAGGCCACGTCTTGGCTGGAGCGTTAGATAGGAGATGCGCTATGATCTCCGAGTCGGTACTCGATGAAAAATTGCATCCCCATTCGGCCAGTTCGCTCTTAAGCTCGACGGCGTTGATAACGTTTCCGTTGTGTCCCAGGGCCAACTCTATGTCTGGTCCACGAGACAGAATGGGCTGGGCGTTATAGATATGGCTGGAACCTGTAGTAGAGTATCGAGTATGGCCTATGGCGATGTGGCCGGTGAGTCGTTCCAGGTCGTCTTCGCGAAAGGCCTGGCCTACTAGGCCCATGGCCGAGTGGAGGCGAATTCTATCTCCGTCCGCTGTGGCGATTCCTGCGCTCTCCTGACCCCTGTGTTGGAGAGCATAAAGCCCGAAGAA
>JACQTT010000033.1 GCA_016210665.1 Chloroflexota bacterium
GATACGTGACAAAGACCGTAAGATAAAGCACTTGAGAGCTAGGGCGATAAACAATCTGATTGACGAGACATCAACGGAGTTTCTGAAGAACGAAGGTCAATTGCTTAATGGCTCATTCAATTCGAATCTATTATATACGATCCCATCCAGCCCCATATTGAGTAAGCTAAGAAGAATGGAAAAGAAGGAATTGTACAAAAACAAACAGGTTTTGGAAATAGAGGCTTCGGGTTACGAAGTCTTACCCGGCTTGATCGAGATCTTCCTGGATGCTTTGTTTGATAAGAGATCGGGGAAAAGTAAGAGAATAATGGCATTGATCCCGAAACAGTACTTTGACGAACGTGGCAAGCTATTTACTAGCAAATATTGCAACATACTTGGCGTTGTTCATTATGTGGCGAATATGACCGACAATTTTGCCATTGATACTTTCAGGCTCCTTAAAGGGATTTCGATCGGAGGATACTAAGAAGGTATGATTGCGTTAATCTTTTTGATGACCGAGGAGGGATGAGAGTGAAACGTAGCGAGTTACGTGAGTTTGGTTTATCTCAACTAGCTCTGATTGAGAACACTGACGATAGTACCAATCACTGTAACAATTCGCTCGAGGCTTATGAGTTTAATCCGAGTTGTCTGGATGATGATTATTCTTGGCTAACGTGTGTATTAGGCTTAAAAGCTGCAGTCCATGGCAATTTTGGGATTGGTGCATTGCTAGTCGACTCTACTGGTAATGTTTTGGAATGGGGTCATAATGAGGTATTTTATCCTTATTTTCGCAGTGACAGGCATGCAGAGATGGTGGTGTTGAGTCAATTTGAGGAGGAACATCGAACACTGCATAAAGTGGGTGCATTCAGTCTGTACACTTCATTGGAACCATGTCCTATGTGCCTAGCTAGATTGATAACATCTGGCATGGGCACTGTTAGGCATGTCGCCGCTGACCCAACTGGAGGTATGGTACATATCATGAAAAACCTGCCAGAAGTATGGTTAGAGTTGTCGGCAAAGCGAGTTTTTGCGTCAGCCAGATGTTCAGCTAGGCTCTCAGAATTTGCCAAGGAAATCTTTCTACTCAATGTAGACGGATTGAATAAAAAACTTGAGCGGCGGTGCATATAACTAGGCGTCTGAATTATAAGTGGGAAAGAATAACAACCTAGTTGGTTTGCTTATAGAGATAAAAAGAGGCCTGGGTAACATCCCCAGGCCTCTTTTTATAATTCTCAAATCCAAGCGCTTCTAAGCCACCATGCTTAGCTGGCTTCCGCTTTCAAGCCTCTTTCTCTCATCCTCTATTGCCTATCGGGTAGAGACTCGCGGACGAACTGAATCCCCGCCTTGAACTGACCGACCGTATCCCACTCGCAGCACCGCGGATTGCAGGTTGATTTTGTGAGCGCGCTTTTTTGTCTTTACCTTGTGAACCTTTCGGCGAACTTCTTATAGGCGTGTAGCAGAGTCAGCTCTTTGGCCTTTTGCTCCACCTCATCGAAATATAGCTCTTTGCAGTCGTATCCCAGAAGCTCCTTCATTATCCCGTATGCCCTGTCGGTGTAAACGACGGTTCCATCCTCTTTTATTCCCTCTATCCCGTGCCATTTGAGTGACTCCTCGCCTATTTCCATGGCCTCCCCAAGGGACAGGTCCTTGGGCAGTGCGATTTCCGCACCCACGGCGCCTAGATGAACGGGATATGTCCCAGGAAGGCCGTTGGGCGCAGCCGCGTGGGTGAACTCACGAGTGTCGTTCAGGATGGCCATCACGTTCTTTGCCGCCGAGGCCCCCGTTGTGGAGTAGAGGTGAAAGCCACTCGGCACGTTAGGGTTGCGGGGCGATGCGATGGCATTGTCTATCAGAGATTTGGCGTTGTATTTATTCGTTACATCCTTTTCGCGCACGGTGATCTTGAGGTAAAAAGGCACGCTCGAGCCGTGGGTGAGAAGGGCTAGGGAACCCACCAGATATATCCTGACGTCGGATATGGGCACGTTCTCCTCTTCGCTCACCCTTCTTCTCATATCCGCAGCCTGATGCTCGGAGTTGCCTATTCCGCACGTTGGGCCTAAGCCCTTTCTCCACAATATCGGATTTATTGCATCCGGGAAGGAGGCGTTGACGACGGGTGCGGCGATGCCGGACTGCTTCACCGCTTTCATCAGCTTGGATATCAGGGTCAGGTGCCAGGGTAGCTGGAGACCCATTCGCACTTCCCCGAGCATGCTGCGAACGGAAGGCGGGAACGGGATGAGCGACATGGCCCTGGGCGATTGTAATGTCAGAGCGCTGAATATGACGTTTGGCTTGAGCTTCTCCAGCAACCTGGCCGTATTATCAATGTCGTTCACGTCAAGCTCATGGAACTCGAACCTTTTATAGTGGCCCTGGTTGGAGGCTCCCACGGCAGCCATCTCCGTCCTGTAAAGTCCGTATTCTTTCCTGATGTCCGCTGTATAGATGGTGTCCACGCCCTCGTAGCGGGCCAGGAACTCCAGCGCCCATCCGCCGGCATCGCCGATTCCGAAAACCATGACAGACTTGCTCATAACATACCTCCTATCAAAGCAAAAACCACGCTACGATGTTGCCTCATTTTAGAACTAAAGCTCGTAAGTAGCAATAAGATAGTAGCCCAGCGTTTTTCAGGATGTGAAGAATCTATTATGCTGGACACCCAGCACCGCAAAGGATGAAAACAGGGAGTCCAGAGGGCGAAGCCCTTTGGCAGGGGCAGGGGGGTGTCCCCCCGACTCCCCCAATTCCCCCAAGATTGGGGGTAAGGGGGTTGAAAGAGCTATTTTCATAGTAATGACAGACATATCTTGTCACCCTGAGCAGAGCGAAGGGTCTCTGCCTATGCCAATGTGGCCGTAACTCTTGCAATTAGGTGCTAAAACCAGCGGCGGAGCCAGTCCTTTTCCAGAAGAACCTTGGCTGCATGCCAGTGTCGACCGGGCTTGAATAACTTCACGGCAGGCCTGGGCTGGGCGTAAAAGTTGCCTCGTCCGAAGGCAGCCCTTCCGCCGCCTACTTCGATGAAGCACTCGCCATAGCCGTCAAACGCCCCGACCTCGCCCTGGCCTGTAATCTGCCTGGCAATGGTCTTGGCCACCGCCTCTCCCTCTCGATGGGCGAACACGCCGGCTTTGGGCAAGGGCATGCCCATGGTCAGGGGTATGCTTATAATATCGCCGATGGCATAGACGCCGGGGAACCTGGTCTCCATGGTGTGGCGGTCTACTGGAACCCAGCCGCTATCTCCGGTGAGCCCCGCTTGCCGTACCACGGCTGGCGCCACGTGGGGTGGGATGTACACCAGGAGGTCGAAACGAGCCTGGGCCTCGTTGCCAAAGTGGAGCGTCCTACGTGTAACATCAACGTGCTTGACCTGGTGCTGAGGATAGTAGGGGATGTTGCGCTCCTCCAGAAGTTGTCTGACGCCAGCCGAGACCTCAGGGCCTGCCACCCCCATGGGTGCTGGCTCCCACGCGTAGACGGCTACCTCCACCCGCTCCCTTAGCTTGCGCTTCCGAAGGTCATAGTCCAGAAGCATAGCTGCTTCGTAGGGCGCCGCAGGGCACTTGTAGGGCATACCTGCGGTCAGCACAACGAGGCGGCCGGCCTCTAGCTTCTTCCGTGCATCCCGGATGGCAACGGCTCCGTCCAGAGAGTAGAGGTTGTATCCTGCCTCCGCCAGGCCGGGGATACGCTCTGGTGCCAATTGGGCGCCGAGGGAGACCACCAGATAGTCGGATTCTAGCTCTTTCCCGTCAACCTGCACGACCTTCAGATGGGGGTCAAGGGCTGTTACTTGGCCCCTAACTACCTCTATACCCTTTTTCTCCAGAAGCTTCAGGTCGCGTATGAACTGGTCTGGCTTCCTCAGTTCTACCTGAAGCCAGACCAGAGAGGGCCAGAAGATATGCCTGCCATCCTGGTCAAGGAGCACCACTCGATGCTCTTTCCCAAGCCGTTTACGGAGCTCGTTCGCTGTAACCAGGCCACCCACACCGCCGCCAAGGATAAGGATCGTCTTTCCAGACATGTTTTCCTCCCGATACGTATTATTGTCTAAAATCTCACCGCTGAGATGGCAACGAACCCCGCTCCCGGAACGTAGCCATCCAGAGGTTTTTCCTCTGAGTATACTTCCAGCCCTGGCGGCTGGAAAAGGGTGGAACGATACTCGGCTATGCGGAAACCGCTTTCTCTAAGCACTCTTTCCACTTCTTCTTTCGAATAGAAGTGGGCCTCTCGGTAAAAGGGGTCTCCCTTTGCCCCTCGCTCGGCGTAGGAGTCTGCCCAGGGGGTGCCTTTCGGGAGGAGTCCCAGAGCCAGGCCGCCTTCTTTCGAGAGAACCCGATGAATTTCTCGTAACACCTTGTTGGGGTCCTGCACGAAGCACAGGGTAAAGGTGAGGAGCACCGCCCCAAAACTGCCATCTGCGAAGGGGAGGGACTCCCCCACGCTGAGAAGTGCCTTGATACCCCGGCGCTGCGCCGTCTCGATGGCCTGGGGCGAGGGGTCCACGCCGCACTCTATACCCAGGGCATGGGCGAAGCGTCCTGTGCCCACGCCGACCTCCAGGTAAGGCTTTTGGAACCCTTGAAGAAGTAGCCGCAGGCACCTCACCTCAGTGGCAAAAAGCGCCCTGCCCTTGGGGCTGTCGTACCAGGCATCGTAGCGGTCGGCATAGACTTGGAAGGGCTGCTTTTCGTGAGGCATTTTTCTGGGCGTCGTGGGCATATCTATCAGAGACCTATCAGGCCAGGTCTCTCTTCTTCTCCTCGTATTCTTCCTTGCTTATCTCGCCCCGGGCGTAGCGCCGCTTTAGAACCTCCATGGCCGAGTCCTGCTGACTGGATTCGACGTTCGAGCTGCCGGGCCTGGAAAGCCCCTGCACCAGGGCGATCACCGCCCAGATGACCAGGACCCAGAATATCACCATGAACACCGCCCCAAATCCCATCCAGCCAAATCCACCCATCATACCTGGCCCCATCATTCCCCACCCGCCTTGCCAGCCGGAAATGCCTCCCCAAATCAGGGGCACGATTATCAAAAGGGCAAGGGCAATGCCCCCGACAATCAAGGCTGTCTTGATGTTCTGATTCATTCGAGTCACTCCTTCTCAAAGGTATTGCAGTGCATTCAACACTGTATTTTATATTGAAACAATAAATTATGGAAAACGTATGAAGATATAGTGAATTCTTTTTGTTTTATTTTCAGCCTAGAAAGCGATCACCTTATCTGCCCAGCGGGTCCAGGAGGCCAGCTCTTCCAGGGAGCCTCTATGGATTCCCTCTGCCAACTCTTCGACGCCAATGCCCCGGGCGTCGAGACAGGTACCTCAGGTGCCGATGTCGACCCCGTTTCGAGCGGCCAATTTGAACATGCGCTCCAGGTTGTAGAAACCGTTGGGTGTCTGCTGGCCCCGTTTGGCACAGCTTACGGCGTCGCCCATTAGGAAGACCTTCACTTCAGAGACCCCATCCTTGCTCAGGGCGTTGGCCAGGCGCAGGCCGTTATAGGAGCGCTCTGTCCCATAGGGCGGATCATTGAGGATAATAAGTGTTTTCAGGCGATTTTTCTCTTCCATGAAAACCCTCAGCTACAAGAATGGATTCAGGCTTCTCGTTCCAAGCGAGAGAGCTCCCCTGCCCGCTCCAACTGCTCCAGGAGAACCTCTCGCATGAGGCGGCATGCTTGCAGAATCTTGGGGCTGGAGAGCCTGTAGAATACATACCCTCCACTGCGACGAGACTCCACCATGCCCTTCTCCCGCATGAGCCCCAGGTGCTGGGAGACGTTGCTTCTGGAGACGCCCAGCGACGTTGCCAGCTCAGACACAGTTATCTCGCCGTCTTTTAGGGCGTCTACTATATGCAGACGGAGGGGGTTGGCGAAGGTTTTACATATGGTTGCGTGAAGGTCGTACAGGCGTTCCTGATGCTCTTCGGCCAAGACGACACCTCTTATAATTAGTTTAGAATATTCTAAAATTAGAATATCATAAACATATCTCGCTGTCAATGCCTGGGAATGTCCTGTGTTTCGTGGGTCGAGATTGAGCGATCCCACCGCGCTGGTGGCTGAACCAAATCCACGTTTCGTCTTGTCATTGCGAGCCCTTCGCTAACTCAGAATAAACTCCGCGAAGCAAGCTTGGCCGCGCTGCATGGGATTGCCACGTCGCCTACGGCTCCTCGCAATGACAAGCTGGCTGTGGTCCGGCAGAATCCACGGATTACGGATGCCAGAATCAATCGGCTTGAGGC
>JACQTT010000001.1 GCA_016210665.1 Chloroflexota bacterium
ATATTATTCCAGAGGCTTACTCTGTTTAGGATATCGCCCAGCGTTCCCTTAGCTAAAACTCTGTGTGCGGGAACAGTAATGGCGTGCTCACCTACGGGGGTAGCCTTCTTTAGCCGAATGTGACTTCCCCGCTGTCTAACCACCTCATAGCCCAAGGAGCCAAGAAGACGGATAAGGTCATCGCCACTAACTTGAGGGAGTTTGGGCATCAGCCAGTCTTACCTCAGATAGGGTAAGAACAGTGATAGGCTCCGTTGTATCGCCGTAGTGAACGGCTACAGCTTCTTTGATGTTTTCGTAAAGTTCATCCAGAGTATTGCCCTGGGTAAATATATCCTCACTTATTCCCCGGGCACACCACAATTCGCCATCGAAGTAGGTTTCTATCTTGACAAGCACTATTTAACCTCTCACAGAGCCTCTTTCGCTATTATACCAGAAAGCTCAAATCCCGTTCACCTCCGGGCTAACGGCGCAGCGACCCTGCTGTGGGATAGGGTCAGGCTGTGCCTACGCAGGGCGTTGAAGTGCCCTCAAGGGCGCAGTTTTACAAGCTGAAGCGGAGCGCTGGCGATGTTGAGGCTTCCTAGTGTACTGTCAATGTCTAAGAACGCTTGAGCAATGGGCTGATTAGAGGAAGTGTAAGTATAAATTTTGTCAGGTGAGTACGCCACGTCTAGGTCACTTCCCCAGGAGTAAATGGCGAACCCTGCCGCCACCCCCATTTCATAATAGACCTTGAATATCTCCCTGAGCTTTTCAGCCTGCCAGGTATAATCTTTCCCTATCTTGACTTGGTCCAAGGCACCGCCAGTAAATGAAATTATCACAACCACTGGCTTTTCTAATTCAAAGACCCTGAGGTAAAAATCTACAGGTTCTTCAGTCACGTGCAAGAAGCGTGCTTCCGCATCCTCAACCTCAATAAAATCAAGAGAGGGAGCGCTCAGTATCTTAGCCCAATCATCACCAATCTTTATACCGCTGTGTACGTTTATGGTTACCAGATGATTGGTATCAAGAGATTTTACATAGGAGGCCATCTCTTCAACCCAATCAGCGAGGTCATCAATTGTTACCTTTGGACCTCCTCCGCGGTAGTTTTCTGGTGCCGATACAAGTTCTGTCAATAGCATCCAAGACAGAAGCGTAGGGTCTTCGTTATATCTTCTCCCGTTAACTGTGTTAACACGTGTTATAAGCGTCGCCATGCGTTTTTTGAAGGCTTCCTTCAGCCTCGAATCTTTGACCAGTCCTTCGATGCCACTAGGATGATAATAGGGCTCTTCAGGCCACAGCGAGATAGCGTAGGCGTTGATAAAAGAGAGTATGACATAGACACCATTTCGATAGGCACTATCAAGCAGATGGTCTAACTTAACAAGTTCGGATTCCTGATAGACACCTAGTTGTGGACCTTCAACGTAGGGAAGCTCTAGCTGCAATACCGTAATACCATTGGCTTTCGCACTCCATATGAGGTCATCTATTCTGGTACGTGTGCGGTCAATATCATAGGAATTTCCCGTGTTCATGGCCCATTGGCTCTGTGTCGTTGCTCCAACAAACTGGAACGGCTTGCCACCGACGGCAAAGCCGCGGACAGGCAAAGGAGACGAAGAGACGGCAATGGGGTTAGGTGTCAATGCAGGGCTCGGGGTTGGTGTAGGCATCGGGGTTGGGGTAGGCTCCGGTGACGACTTGGGAGTGGGTGTGGGCCACGGAATTGGTGATGTGGTAGACTTTGGAGTCTCAGTTGGTGGTGTCTGGGTTGGCCCAGGCGTGGGCGTAAGTTTTGATATCTGAGTTGGTGAAGGCGTAGGCGTTTCCGCTGCCGGCTGAGTGCAGCCAGTTATTAGCACGAGAATAATCAGCAGGATGGCTATGAATCGCCTCTTCATTCTGTCTCACATTCCGGCTTTTCTATTACATAGAAGACATACCGGTGGGCTCAACACCAAGGTCACGCCCTGCGCCGTTAGCCTGGCTCCCCAGGCGGGACTCGAACCTTTTCGATAGGCGTCTATTGCTTTGAACATAGCATCACGTTCCGCCCAATAGTCAACACGGAACCCTTAATCTAACCCATACCTGCAAATCTGCCATTAAGCAGCCAACTTGCGAACGTATAGCTCCTTCAGAAGAGTTGCTGCTATCTCTTCCATTGGCCGAGACGTGTCCAGGATTATGTGGTGTGCCCTGGGAACCTCCGTTACCTCCTCAAACTGCTCTTTCTGGCGAGCGAAGAGCTCCCAACGCCCATCGCTGGCGGCGTTCCCCAGCTCCAGGCGTATGTCCAGGCGCTGCCTGACCGTTTCCTCGGGACACCTCGTCTCGATAACCCAGAAGGGCATAGTAATTTCCACGGCCAGTTGTTGCGCCTGCCGCCTTAACTCCCTCTTGCCATAAGCGGCATCCAGAATCACAGGGCGACCCTGGGCTATCTCCGCCCTGGCGCGGGTCAAAAGCTCCTCATAGGTCTTGCTAGAGAGTTCGAGGGAATAGATATCCTTGCCCCAGGGAACGTAACGATGCTCTGTAGAAGGGATGCCCGCCATCTCCTTGCGCACCTCATCCGAGGAGATGACCAGAGCACCGGTATGCTGGGCCAACTCCCTGGCTACGCTGCTCTTTCCCGTGCCCATGAGGCCAGTGAACAGGAAAAGGGCTGCTCCTTCCAGCAAGGGCACATAGGAGTAGGCCAGGTCGAAGTAGCGGCGAGCCGTCTCTGAGAAGGCCCTGCTCTGTTCTCCTGTCAAGGTAGGGCTATCGAGGCTAAAGCTGGCTACCTTGCCTCGCACATAGGCACGATAGACCTTGTAGAAATCCAAGAAGGGCCAAAGGCCAGGATCGTCCAACTGTTGAACGTAGCTCTCCATCAAAAGGCGAGAGAGGTCCGGGCGTCCGTGATAGTCCAGGTCCATGGCCAGGAAAGCGATGTCGCTGGCTACATCAGAGTAACGGAATCGTTCATTGAACTCGATGCAGTCGAGAATGGCGATGCCATTCTCCAGGCAGATTTGCGCTGTATGGAGATCGCCATGGCAATCTCGGACCTTTCCCTGGGACTCTCTTTGCTTGAATAGGGCTTCGTTCACCTGGATAAAGGCCTGACTGTAGGCGCGGAGGCAGTTGTAAATCTCACGAGTTACAGTCTTGCCAATGTATCTCTCCGTCTGCTGGAAGTTCTCCGAAACGTTAACCTTTACCGCCTCCAGACCCCCCAGGCGGGCAATCTCTGGGCTATGTTCGGCCCTGGCGTGGAAGCTGGCTATCTTGTCTGCTACCCTCTGTATCATGGTAGGAGTAACCGCACCCTTTGCAAGGAGGGCACCCATCATCCTCTCTCGAGGAAGCTGGCGCATCTTGACGGCGTACTCCACCGTCTCCCCAGAATCCCCAATAGAGAAGCGTCCCCTGTTTTTTCGTATCTCCACCACGCCAAGATAAACATCCGGCGAAAGGCGACTGTTGAGGAAAACCTCCTGCTGGCAGAAGTGGCGGCGCTTCTCCGGGGTCGTAAAATCCAGGAAGCCAAAATCCACGGGCTTCTTTATCTTGTAAACGAACCTACCCGTGAGGAAGATATAAGAGATGTGGGTCTCTATTAGCTCTACGCTCGAAGTTTTCTCAGGATAGGAGCTGGGATCTAGGAGGTCCTGGACGATGGATTGAATTGTGCTCACCGATCTCTCCCAAATGCCTGACGCCTCACTGAATAGCTTCCAGCCTTACGGAGCCATCCCAAAGCTAGTAGGCAACTTCTTTTCAATCCAGGTCGGCGTGCCATCCTCAATATTGAAGAGTTGCTCAGAGGAGATACCCATGGCTGCAGCCATCTCACAAGCCAGGCCGCTGCGGACTCCCACGGCACAGATAAAGAGGAGCTTCTTATCTTTTGGTAGCTCGTCAAAGCGCCCCAGCACACTATCAACAGGTATAAAGAGAGCCCCTTTTACGTGGCCTGCCGTATATTCGTTGGGTTGACGCACGTCCACCACCACGGCATCCCCTTCCTCAAGCATCTTCTTGGCCTCTTCTACAGATATCCGAGTATAGGGTTCCCCAGGTTCTTGTCTAGCCATATTTTTCGCCCTCTCTCTAATGAATGTATCTTCCCATGATAGCAGATAGGCGCTGCTTGGCCTCCTCTGGGATAAGGTCTCTTCTTGTGATAATGGCATCCTTTAGCGCCGAGGCACAGGAGCACCCTCTATCTTCCGATATGGTAGGGAGTAACATTCGGATAACCCTCTTAGCAGTAGCAACGTTCTTGGCGAGATTCGTTAGCACCATCTCCACGCTGACAGGCTCCTCGGACTCGTGCCATACGTCGTAATCAGTAACCGAAGCCAGAGTTGCGTAGCATATCTCAGCCTCTCTAGCCAGCTTAGCCTCAGGCAGAGCCGTCATCCCAATGATGCTAGCACCCCATGACCGATACATGCGAGACTCGGCCTTGGTGGAGAAGAGAGGCCCCTCCATTACGACATAAGTCCCGCCTTTATGGACCGAGGCCCCGACCCCCTTGGCCGCCTCGATAAGGGCATCGCTAAGGTCTGGACAAAAGGGGTCGGCGAAGCCTACATGCACAACAACTCCATCACCAAAGAAGGTGTTGACACGACTCTTGGTACGATCTATGAGCTGGTCTGGAACTACCAAATCCAGGGGTTTGAGATCCTCCTTCAGACTGCCCACAGCGCTCACCGAGATTATCCGCTCGACCCCCAGAGACTTGAGGGCATAGATATTAGCCCTTGCCGGCAACTCTGTTGGACTAAGACGATGCCCTCGGCCGTGCCGAGGCAAGAAAGCTAACTTTATGCCACTGAGAGCTCCTATGACTATGGAGTCGCTTGGAGCACCAAAAGGTGTGCTGAGGTTGACCTCCCTCATATCCTTCAGGTCGTCCATGTCGTAGAGGCCGCTACCACCAATGATAGCGACCTGAGCTTCAGCCGTTGCCATGGCCTACCGTTCTCCTCAGCTCCTGGTTGTATGGCTCTCGCACCACTCCCTTCTCGGTTATGATGGCCGTCACGAAGTTACAGGGCGTAATATCGAAGGCAGGATTCCTCACCTCAATTCCTTCCGGAGTCAATAGTGTGCCACCCACATGGGTAACCTCCCTGGCTGGCCTCTCTTCTACAAGTATCGCCTGCCCCCCAGATAGGCTCAGGTCTATGGTGCTAGTGGGAGCCGCCACATAAAAGGGTATGCCATGAACCTTGGCGAGCACAGCCAGGGTATAGGTGCCAATCTTATTGGCTACGTCGCCATTACCGGCAATACGGTCTGCGCCCACAAAGATACAGCTCACCTCTCCTTTACTCATCAGGTAGCCTGCCGCCGCGTCCACGATAACCGTGACAGCAATCCCCTCCTGTGCCAGCTCCCAGGCGGTGAGGCGGGATCCCTGAAGAAAAGGACGCGTCTCGGTGGCAAAAACTTTGGTTACCTTCCCTTGCTCCCATGCTGCCATGATTACTCCAAGAGCGGTCCCATATCCTCCCGTAGCCAGGGCTCCTGTATTACAATGAGTCAGAAGGGCAGAACCTGAGGGCACCAATTCCGCACCTAACTGGCCCATGCGTCGGTTGGCCTCCTCGTCCTCCCTGTGGATTCTCACAGCCTCTGCCAACAAAGTCTTAGCCACATCCTGTACTGAACTGGCTGCTTTTGCGACTCGAAGTGTGCGCTGGACAGCCCAAGACAGGTTTACCGCCGTGGGCCTGGCACCGGCTATTTGCTGAGCCGCCTCTTGTAAGCGTGCTAGAAATGTCCCCATGTCGGGGGCTTCTATCTGTCGGGCAGCCAGAGCCATGGCATAGGCTCCCGCTATACCCAAGGCAGGGGCCCCTCGAATTCGCATCTCCTTTATCGCCTGCACCACCTCCAGGTAGTCGTCCAGCGCCAGCATTACCGTCTCGCCGGGGAGACGGGTCTGGTCTATCAAAACAACCCTGCCATCTATCCACTCGATAGCTTTCATATTACCCTACATGCAG
>JACQTT010000002.1 GCA_016210665.1 Chloroflexota bacterium
CCGAACACGACGAGGGTAGGCCACGGTTCAACCGCCTTCGCCAGGAGAACTCCGACCACCCCGTCGAGCGCGTCGGCAAGGAGCTCCGAGCCATGATGCCCTGGCTCAAGGAGACAATGTAGGGGGGAAGCATATCACACCCTGAAGGGTGTGGCATGAGGCAGGATTCCCTAGGGCTTGTGATGCCCCAGCCTTCAGGCTGGGGCATCAGAGGCACCAGGAGTTACGATAACGCTGATTGATGGGGAAACGCTAGTCAATGAGATGGTAGAAGTAGGATTGGCCGTCAAGACAACTCCGGTAGTTCAGCAAGAGTTAGATGAGGAATTTTTTCAGAGCCTAGGAAGCTGAATCCTTAAATACCACACAATAAATTGTGTGGTATCAGGGGAAAGACAGACGATGCCGCACTTTTCAAAGTGCGGTACAAGAAATAAGAATGGCCTATTACCACGTATGGTTTGCGACAAAGAAACGGAAGTAGCTATTACAAGGAGATGTGGAGGCTTATATCAAGCAGACTATAGGAGAAATTGGTAATGACAAAGGCATACGCCTGCTGGACTATGAGGCAGTCATTGACCATGTACACTTGCTAATAGAGATTGGGGCTGATGAAAACTTGAGTGCTGTTGTGAAACTCTTAAAGGGAACGTCTTCCAGAAGAGTTTTTCAGAAGTTTGCGGAGCTTAAGCTAGACGCAAGAACCAGCAATTTCTGGCAAAGGCGCTATGGTTCAAAAATTGTGGAGCCTAACTCTTTGTCAACGGTTTCAAAATACATCCGGACTCAGAAGGAGAGGCTAGAGAAGTACGAAAGGTAGGAAGGGGCGAGTACTACACCCTTCAGGGTGTAGCATCGGGTAGGATTCCCTAGATCCCCCATGCCTCGGCCTTTAGGCTGAGGTAGTACACAGATGCCCCAGCCTTCAGGCTGGGGTAGCGGAGTAGGAACCCAGGAGGAAAAGGAATGTCAACTAAGGAGGTGCACAACGTGGTTCGCCCCAGCGGTGGGGCTCTGGCCGTGCCCCGCGCGGCGGACCGCGTTGCCCTTCAGACCCTTTCTTAATAGTTCTGCGCCTTAATTCAAATCAAGAGAAGGGGTTGGAAAGGAGAATCATGCCAGAAGACAAGGTCATCATATTTGACACCACCCTGAGAGACGGCGAGCAGGCTGCCGGTGCCGCCATGACTCAGGAGGAGAAGTTGGAGATAGCCAAACAGCTAGAGCGCATGGGCGTTGATGTGATTGAGGCCGGATTTGCCGCCAGCTCCCCCGGCGACTTCCAGGCAGTGCAAACCATAGCACGGCAGGTACGCAAGCCCATAATAGCCTCTCTGGCCCGGGCGCACCCCAACGATGTGGATCAGGCTTGGGAGGCCATCAAAGAGGCAGAGCACCCCCGTATTCACGTCTTCCTCTCCAGCTCCGACATCCACATCATGCACCAGCTTCGCAAGAACCGCGAAGAGGTCATGGACATGGCCACATCTATGGTAGCCAGGGCAAAAGGGTATTGCCAGGATGTGGAGTTTTCCCCTATGGATGCCACCAGAAGCGAGCCCGAATACCTCTACATGCTCCTTCAGAGCGTCATAGACGCCGGCGCTACCACCGTCAACATTCCCGATACCGTGGGCTACGCTGCACCTGAAGAGTTCACCAGGCTGCTCAAGGGTATTCAGGAGAACGTCCCTAATATCCGTAAGGCCGTTATGAGCGTCCACTGCCACAACGACCTCGGCCTCGCAGTAGCCAACAGCCTTGCTGCTGTGCGCGTGGGTGCTCGTCAGGTAGAGGGTTGCATCAACGGCCTGGGGGAGCGGGCGGGCAACGCCTCCCTGGAAGAGATCATCATGGGCCTGGAAACCCGCAAGGACTTCTACGGGGTCAACACCAACATAGACACCACACAGATTTACCGCACCAGCCGCCTGGTCAGCGATATCACCGGCTTCCCGGTGCAGCCCAACAAGTCCATCGTGGGTGTCAATGCCTTCCGCCATGCCTCTGGAATCCATCAGGACGGCATAATCAAGGAGCGGACCACCTTCGAGATTATGGACGCCCGCTCCGTGGGTTGGCCGAGTAACGCCCTGGTACTGGGGAAGCTTAGCGGCCGAGCCGGGCTTAAGGCTCGCCTGGAAGAGATCGGCTACTACCTCAGCCCAGAGGAGCTAAACCAGGCCTTTGTGGCCTTCAAGCAGCTTGCCGACAAGAAACGGGAGGTCAGCAACAGGGACCTGGAGGCCCTCATGGAGGACCAGCGCAGGACATCCTCCGAGACCATCGTCTATAAGCTGGAGCACGTCCAGGTATCCTGCGGAGACCACGAGATCCCTACCGCCACGGTGAGCCTGAAGGGCCCCGACGGCAGCGTCGCAACCGACGCCGCCACTGGAACCGGCCCGGTGGACGCCATTTACAAGGCCATTAACCGCATCGTCCAGGTGCCCAACGTACTCAGCGAGTTCACCATCAAGTCCATCACCGAAGGGATAGACGCCATCGGGGAGGTTAGTATAAGAGTACAGAAGGATGGGAAGACCTACGTAGGCCGAGGCTCCTCTACAGACATCATCGTAGCCAGCGCCAAGGCCTACATGAACGCCCTCAACCGCCTACTGGCTATGGGAGAGGCGAAGAAAAGCTCTGGGACGTAGCCGCTCAGTCTTTCACAGTCTATAAAGTCGCTCATGGTTCGACATTCTCACCACGAGCGAACGCCCATATTGGGACGACTCCAAGAAGCTATTCGGAAGTTCACTCCCGGGGGAGTGCCCCGATAGAATCGGGGCCGGGAGTCTGAGGGTGTCCCTCAGCTTTAACTCTCTTCCCCCTCTCCCGCTGTGCGAGAGAGGGGGACACCGGGGGGTGAGGGTTTTGATACAGACTCTTAGTATTAGCTCGTGAGAGGGTAAACTATATGCCGAAGACTCTGTTTGAAAAGATATGGGAGAAACACGTAGTCCACGAGGAGGCTGGAAAGCCTACCCTCCTCTACATTGACCTTCACCTGGTACATGAAGTCACCTCGCCCCAGGCATTTGAAGGGCTTCGCCTGGCGGGTCGCAAGGTGCGACGCCCCGAGATGACCATCGCCACCGCCGACCATAACGTCCCCACCTGGGACCGCTCTCTCCCCATTACCGACGAAATCTCCTTGAAGCAGCTCCAGGTTCTCTCCCAGAACTGCAAGGAGTTCGGCGTCACCCTCTACGACATCCACAGCCCCAGCCAGGGCATAGTCCACATCATCGGCCCGGAGCAGGGCTACACTCAGCCGGGCAAGACCATCGTCTGCGGAGACAGCCACACCTCAACCCACGGCGCATTAGGCGCCCTCGCCTTCGGCATCGGCACCTCCGAGGTAGAGCACGTCCTCGCCAGCCAGTGTCTCCTCCAGAGAAAACCCAAGACCATGGAGATTCGTGTCAACGGCTCCCTACCCCAAGGGGTAACAGCCAAGGATATCATCCTGGGCATCATCGGCCGCATAGGTGTGGAAGGGGCTGTCGGCCATGTCATCGAGTACACCGGCGAGGCCATCCGCTCCCTCTCCATGGAGGGCCGCATGACCGTGTGCAACATGTCCATCGAGGCGGGCGCCCGGGCAGGGATGATTGCCCCCGACGATACCACCTTCAAATATCTACGAGGGCGCCCCCAAGCCCCTAATGGGAAAGAGTTTGACAAAGCTGTTGAGAGGTGGCGAACGCTACCAACGGATCCCGGAGCCGTCTTCGATAAGCTGGTGGAGATAGATGCGGCAAGCCTTGTACCTCATGTCACCTGGGGCACAAACCCCGGCATGGTGGTTCCCGTCACAGGGCGCGTCCCCGACCCCGTCTCCTTTTCTTCAGCTGCGGACCGACAGGCCACCCAGCGGGCCCTGGACTACATGGGCCTGGAGCCGGGCATACCCATCCAGAGCATCGCCCTCGACCGCGTGTTCATCGGCTCCTGCACCAACTCCCGCCTGGAAGACCTGAGGGCGGCTGCAAGCGTGGCCAAGGGGCGCAAGGTGCACCCCAAAGTCCATGCAATGGTCGTCCCAGGCTCCTTCGCCGTCAAGAAGCAGGCCGAGGCCGAGGGTCTGGACCGCATCTTCAAGGACGCGGGCTTCGATTGGCGTGAGGCGGGGTGCTCCATGTGCCTCGGCATGAACCCGGACATCCTCCAGCCGGGGGAGCGGTGCGCCTCCACCGCCAATCGCAACTTCGAGGGGCGCCATGGCAAGGGCGGGCGCGTCCACCTGGTCAGCCCCCCGATGGCCGCCGCCGCCGCCATCGCCGGCCACTTCGTGGACATACGGGAGTGGAAGGCCATCTAGTCCGCTTAAGATTGGTTGAGCGGGGCATATCCTAAGAACTCCTTGTACGAATTTCGAGGTGACGCGGGGATTGCTGAATGAAAGACACCCTAACGTATATAATGTCATTTGACCGCAGTTCTTGATCAGGAGGCTGTGTACATGACTGAGCAGACATCTCCTAAGCGACGCCGAGGGCCAAAGACTTTCCCAACAGTGAAATTTGAAGACGTGTTGGTTCTGGCAAAAGGGATACAAGAGCATGGCGCAGGTGATCGGATGCGGCGGCTTACACTCTTTGACGAACTGGAGCGCTCGCCTGAGAGTAGCACTAGCCGCAATTTGGTCACTATATCCGCAAGGTACGGTCTAACATCTGGTGGTTACGCCGCCGAATACCTGGCGTTAACCGATGACGCTAAGATCGTGCTTGGGGACACCCATCCCGAAGAAGAAAGGCGACAAAAATCCTTTCAGATGGCAATTGGGAAGCAAGAGGTTTTGCAGAACCTCTATGACCGGCTGAAGAATAAGCGGTTACCTGCACCCGCCGTATTGAAAGATGAACTCGCCGAGTTAAGCGTCTCTGAAGCAGACCGCTCGCTGGCTGCTGAGGTGTTTGTTGCCAATGCGCGCTTCCTTGGACTTGTCCGAGAGGTGAGTGGGGCTGAAAGGCTTCTGCCTATTGAACAGGTCTTGGAGGAGTTGTCAGGGGCACCTAAGCAAATAGTGCCTGCGGAGCCAAAGCCTGAGACACCGCCTGTGACTCAAACGCCACCTGGAGTGATGGTCACGGAGCCGTCCGTTCATATAGACATTCAAATCCACATCGACTCGAGCGCTTCAGCAGAGCAGATCGATCAGATATTTGCCAGCATGGCCCGCCATTTGTACCGTCGATAAGGCCGATAACTGTATGGTGGAGAGAAAGCGCAGCCATAGGGACTTGCTTGGCGTCGCGGGCCGACTCCAAAGAGAAGTCAACTCGGTAGGCATGGGGCCGCCACCCCCAGACGTGAGCGGGTTCCAGCGAACTTGGTTGGATCAGTTCGACGAAATCGTCACTTTTGAGCCTCTTCGTGCTGCCAGTCGAAGCCTATTCGCGAACGCTTATTATGCACGGGCTGTCGAGGAAGCATTCAAGTGCCTAAACAATGCTGTAAAGAAAAGATCTGGGCTTCCTAGGCTTGACGGGGACGCCCTGATGCGGCGTGCGTTCAGCGCCGATAATCCGGTTATGAAGCTCAATAGCTTAAGATCAACGTCTGACAAAGACGAGCAGCGAGGATACATGGACTTGTACGCTGGTGGGATGACAGGTATCCGTAACCCTAGAGCGCATGAACACCGATTAGAAGACACGCCGGAATCTGCCCTTGAGATGCTAACAATCGCAAATCATCTCATGCGGAAGCTGGAGTCCTCAAGGCGGAGTCGGATTCAAAAGAGTCGCGCCTCTACACGGAGAAGGTGAAAGCAATCAGCGGCCGCGGTGCAGGTATTGCCCCGCTTAAGGCACCTTAACCCGTCCAATGCCTGCTACCGCGCCCCAAAATAGTACAGGCATTGAGCATCCTGAGATTCGATAAGCTCACCACGAGCGAGGGAAAGGCAGACCACCCTACTCTAGCCACGCTCTAACCAGGTTGGTCATGGATATTGGAGTTCCCATCTAATGCTCCAGACCCAGGCTCCGATGCAATGCCAGGTCAATCTCTCGCATCTTGTCATCGCTCAGGGCCCCAGAGCGGTCTCCCAAGCGCCTCTGGTCAATGGTGTAGATCTGCTCACATAAGACCGTCCCATCTAGGGTCAGCCGGCTTTCCTGCGCGGTGAAAGGCACATGGAAAGGATACCCTCGGCGGCGCGGTTGCGAGGTGATGGCGGCGACTATAGTAGTGGGGCTGAAACGGTTACCGACCTCGTTCTGGACTATGAGAACCGGACGGCGGCCTTCCTGTTCGGAGCCAATGCCAGGAGGTAGTGCTAGCCAGTAGATCTCTCCTCGCCTAACCATCACTCCGCTCGTCCCATTGGATGCCCCGCCGAATCCCTTCGCCGACTAAGGGAAGGGTCTCTGCGGCGAAGCGACGATTCTCATCGGCCATCTCGCGGTAACCCTCCGCCATGAGGGCCTGGATTCGGGCCTCCTCCTCCCTCTGCAATAGCTCCGCGATCACACCACTCCTGGTGGTTGACCTTTCTCTTGCGAGCCGATCAGCAAGATTAAGGAGCTCTTTAGGCAGACTGACGGTGACCTTAGCAACTTTCTGCTCACGCATATCTTACCTCCTCCACCCATGTTACCATACCAATAGTATGACTACAAGTATTACTAATGGCTGCTTTGATTGGACCTTCGCAAGAAGATTTAGTTGATCTGTTTCACAGGTATTGCTTGGCTTGTCCTTGCCTAAGCGAGGCATGCGGTCAGGCAAGGAAGGGTGATCCGCAGATCACATCTTCAGGCGTCGAACCGCAAAGGGATGCATTGGCGTATCACCAGGGCGCACCTCACTCTACCCCATCTTTGTGCTCAGTACAACCGATTGTTAACAATAGCCGGCCCTGTGTATAATACCCCCAGGCGTCCTTTGGGCGTACCTCCGCATTGAGCATAGAAGCAGGCCATGACTTTATCAAGCGATTCACCTAACCCCTTCTTGGGACCCAGACTGTGGGCTGCCAGGGCCTTATGGATTGGAGTAGCTGCTCTGGCAATATGGCTATGGGGCCTCAGCTCCATAAGATTCCTCGGTGAACCCTTCCACCCTGCTGCCGAAGTGAGCGACCCTACCGTCTTCACCCTTGAAGACCTGGATATCCTTCGGGGCCTCGGCCTGCCCGAGGCGTTGGCAACGCTACCAGCCCTCTTTTTCACCGCTTTCGGCGCTGTCTATTTTGTCCTCGGTGGATGGATCTTCTGGCGACGATCAGGGGAATGGATGGCCATGCTTGTCTCCTTCGTCCTGGTCTTCCTGGGGTCCATAGTATTAGGTTACACCTGGGAGACCCTTCATCGCGCTTATCCTGGGTGGCTCCCCGCCTTTAGCGCCCTGCTGTTTTTGGGCGTCATGTCCCTGGCCCTCCTTCTTTACCTCTTCCCCGACGGCCAGTTCGTCCCTCGCTGGACCCGTCTTCTGCCCGTGCCCCTTGGGGCCCTATTGCTTCTCTTCGTTCTCCCCACGCCTAAAGAGGTCGGGCAAACCGGCATTATCCTAGCCTTTCTGGGAATCAGCGTCACGGGCATTTATGCCCGTGTCTATCGCTACCGTCGTTTCTCCACCTCGGTACAACGGCAGCAGGACAAATGGGTAGGGCTTGGCCTGGCTACCATGGTAGCAGGAATGACCCTCTGGTCTATATCCTTCTTCCTGTTTCCTCCAGACGAGCCGGGAGAGGGCCGAATCTACTTCTTGATGACACTCCTTCCCGTCGCAGCCATAATGACGGTGCTCCTTCCAGTCTGCATCGCCATTGCGATACTACGCCATCGGCTATGGGAGATAGACACCCTGATAAACCGCACTGTTGTTTACGGTCCCCTGAGTGGCATACTGATGGGAGTCTATGTGGGATTCCTACGCCTTTTCCAGGCTCTCTTCGTCCGGTTCACCGGAGAGCAGTCCGACTTCTCCATTCTGTTCAGCACCATGGTATTAGCCGCTGTTTTTTGGCCCATGCGACTCCGCTTGCAGGCTCTGGCCGACAGGTACTTCAAAGATGTCCCTGACCCCGTCCGTGGTTTGACAGCCTTCGAAAACCAATTGCGCTCTATGACCCAACTTATTGATACCGGTTATATCTCACGTAGGCTGCTGGACGAGGCGGTGGCGGCTTTCCATGCCGAGAGCGGGGCGGTGTTCTTGCGTCAAGGAGACGACTTGCGCCTTGCCCAGAGTGCGGGTGCGTGGGGAGGAAACGCCAAGATTAGCATACCGCTAGAGCACGGGGGCATCCAATTGGGACAGCTGTCTCTGGGTCCACGGCCTAAAGGGCGGGAATACGGCGCCCAAGACATCGAAACTCTTCGGAGAATGACTGAATCTGCTGCTCCTGCCTTTGACCTTTCCTTGCGCGCAAGGTGATTCTGGCCGGCAGCGCCGCACAGAGGAACGGTGTATGAACCTAGTCGTTATGGTGATAGCTATAGGAGGAGCGGTTATCCTTGCTGTCGGCCTTGGCATCTACGCCATCGGCCGCCGGTTTCAAAAACGTGAGCCTTATGGCACCTTCCTCCGCTTGAAAAACCGTCAGAAGATAGCCTTCTTCAAGCGTCTGCTATCTGACCGAAGGGTGCCCTGGCTCGTCAGAATCATACCAATTCTCGTGATTCTCTACCTGATCAACCCTATAGACCTGATTCCAGATTTCCTGCCCGTTCTGGGCTATCTCGATGACGTGGCTATCGTACTCCTCGCACTAGCCCTCGTCATCAGGTTTACCCCGAAGACCGTTCTGCTGGACCTTCTCGAGCAGCTCCAGACTACAGGTGTGGAGTCATCTTGAACGAACTCCTCATCCCTGTAGTCGTAGGCCTCGCTGCCTTGGCCGCCTCTACTCTGGCAGCCGTGGCCGGCTTTGGAGGAGCCGCCATAATGCTACCCATCCTGGTATGGGCCTTCGGCGTGCGCGATGCTGTCCCAATTCTCACGGTTGCACAGCTGATAGGAAATCTCTCCCGTGTATGGTTCAACAAGGGGGAGCTTTCCATGCCTGTTGTGAGGTGGTTTGCGCTGGGAGCCGTGCCGGCGGCGACCATTGGCGGCATCGTCTTCGCTACAGCTCCGGCTGGCGCCCTGGTCCGTCTGTTGGGGGTGTTCCTGCTGCTGATCGTGGCCTACCGGCACACGCCTTGGGGCAAACGGGCGAGTATCCGCCTAAAGGGCTTTCTCTTGCTAGGAGGGGTCTCTGCGGCCATCTCTGCTCTAGTAGGGACAGTTGGACCTTTCATGGCCCCTTTCTTCCTGGCCTACGGCCTCGTCAAAGGGGCCTACATAGGCACCGAGGCCCTAGCCACCGTCGTCATGCATGTGACCAAGCTGGCCGTATATGGCCGCTATGCCCTGCTGGGTGTACACACCATTCTCGTCGGCCTCGCTATAGGCGCAGTCATGATCCTTGGGTCCTATCTGGGCAAGCGCACCCTCAAACGAGTGCCTGAAAGGCTCTTTCCCTACATCGTAGAGGCGGTGCTGATCGCCGCCGGCCTCCTCTTCATAGTGCAGGGGAGCTAAGTATGGGGTATGTTGCCACCGCCTGATTTGGTCCCATGCCGCGCTCTCTGGTATCTATATGGAGAAGCGAAGCACAACAAATCAATGACTACAGGTTTTCGATAACGACCATTGGGCAGACCTGGACAGATAAAACCGCGGATACGGGCGACTTCCTCGGACCAAGTCTCCAGGGCTGGACTTGAATCTCACTGCGTACTGTTTAACCTTGGTGACCATTGCTAGCACACGGCTAGCTCTCCTACTCTTATCACTGAACTTCAAGTTTAGTACATTTACCTTTACCTTCCTCAATATGCACTTCAAAGGCAGCCACGCTTGGCCTGCCCGAGAACAGGAAGTCCTCAACACCCCTCTCCATTTGTAGCCTTGCATGGAGCTCTGTGGTGGACGTGATGTAAAATTTCGCACTTGGGGGAACAAAGTAGCCCCTCTCTTCGAAGAACACCCTAGGTTTAGCCAGCAGCGAATCAGCTGCTTTATCACTTCGTTCCACCTCAAGGATTATGTCACTGAGATCATTTAGACTGCATTCTGTACATAGATTCTTCGCCACCATACGATCCTCCTTCTTTGCACGCTATATAGGCCCTATGGGAAGTAACTTCAAGCAGGACTTGCTATCTTGGCTGATGCCAGCCCCCGGCTGGGTTTATTTTTTCGGTCACTCAAACTCGATTTTTACACATTTAGCGACGCCTGTTGTCACATGTATTTTAATTTTCGTTCTTGCGTCTCGTTCTTTCTCTATGAATTTGTTAACATCATCCTTCGTTTGAAGCCTTGCTTGGAGTTCTTCGGTAGGGACCATATAGGCCCTTGCGCTCAAGGGAACGAAGTACCCTCTCTCTATGAAGAACGTCCTTGGCTGGGTCAGCAGTTGTATAGCAGCCTGATCATTCTGTTCTACTTCGGTGACCATCTGCCTGAGCTCCGTTAAACTGCATTCTGTACAAATGTTCTTCGCTGGCATACCATCCCCCTTCCTTTTGCAATAGTCTTAGGAAATGCTGATAGTGCATTATATCACATAACTCCTTAGCGTCACTTTAGCGGTAGGAGCATCTTGGTCAGGGTATTTGTGTCATATACCTCCCGCTTGACGGCAAGTAAAAGCATCTCGAAAGATCCTGGTAGTTCACTGAGTGTCGGTGACTTCGCTATCCCTAGAGGCATTCACCTGCAAGCTGTGAAACGCGGCTTCTCAACGCTAAAAGGTATGCCCCGCTTAAGCAACTCTAGAAGGCTCCCTACCAAGCAACCACCAACCGGCCCTCTCTTCCGAAGCAACTAGACCGTGCGATTGCGCAACGGCCGTGAATTTCGTCGATAACCGGGTCGGCACGTTCACTACGTTCACCTTGAGTTGTGAGCGACCCCCGCCAATACTCTCGTCGATGATCACCAACATTTCATCTAAGAAGGATGGGGCGATTCCTTCAACTTCGGAGAAGTCCAACGTAATGTTTTCCGGGCTGGCTTTAACAGCCGCAATCACATACTCCTTCAACTCCCGCGCCGTCCCTCGTGTGACCAAGACCCGTTTCTGAGTCAACTCGAACACTCTGATACTCTTCATAGTCGCCCCTCACGCAGGGATGGATACATACGCCAAGGTACCTGGAAAGAGAGCAGACCGCTTCGCTTTGCTATCAGCCTTGTCACTCACCGACAACGCCCCCAGCCCTGAATGGATAACCAGTATGCGCCCAGCCTTTTTCATATCCTCAGCAACCCCAAACAACCCGATGCCCCGGTTGACTTCCCCAGTGCCACTAACACGTTCCCGCACCGCCATTTCAAGTGCGGTCCAATCGTAAGAGAAGGTTCCTTTAAGTTTCGGATTCTTCTCCAGCGACCTCCGCACACCGATACCACCGTCTGCGACACAGCATACGAAGTATTCCCTCCGCTTGAAGGCATAGAATTGGATAAGCCCAAACGCTCCAATGCTTGACTCCGCGTGCTGAACCGCGTTGACAGCCAACTCTCCGAAAGTTTCACTGACTACCGGATATATATTCGCAGCTCCAACCCGAGAAACTTTTAGGTATGCCATTGCACGATTCGCCAGTTCTTCCGCTGCTGTTTCCGTTTCAAACATAGTTAACGGGAGGATAACCTGACGACTCTCCAACTTTGAAATGCCCCGGTCATCCAACTCCACTTTAGACTCAAGCAACATCTCGAACAATCCAACTGATTTCAAGTAGGTGCAAACCCCAAAGTTCAGCGGCACCAATACTCGACAGGCCGCGCCCCTCTTCTTTGCTAACAACGCGTAAACCACACACCACAGAATAGCTGCTGGCCTCACGAACTCCGTACTTCGTAAGTCGATGACGACTTCGTGCTCCCGGAATGACGGCATACGCGGATCTGCAGGATCAAATTTGCGAGGAATGCCTCGTGCGTCGCGGAATTCGGAGGGCAGTTCGATTAGCACAGCGTGTCACCTCGCAAGTAAACGCTTGCCTGGCTCTACCCACCAACTGCTTAAGAAAAATCCGCCTCGCGACGGACCGTTCCCAACGAACGCTTTCAATGGTGGACCAAACAGGACTCAATCCTCTAGGCTACTCTACCATCATACAGCAGTCCCCTCAAGGGGACAAGCTCGACATGCGGATTTCTCACGAAACACGTTCATTCCCTTTGCTAGTACACACCATTCTCGTCGGCCTCGCTATAGGAGCAGTCATGATCCTTGGATCCTATCTGGGCAAGCGCATGCTCAAACGAGTGCCTGAAAGGCTCTTTCCCTACGTCATAGAAGCGGTGCTGATCGCCGCCGGCCTCCTCTTTATAGTGCAGGGGAGCTAAGTATGGGGTATGTTGCCACCGCCTGATTTGGTCACATGCCGCGCTCTCTGGTATCTACATGGAGAAGCGAGGCAGCAACACATCAAAGACTACAGGTTTTCGATAATAGCTATTGGATAGGCCTGGACAAACCCTCTGTAGGCTGCCGAGCCACCCATAGACAGGAACTTGGTATATCGAGGTTGGGCAAGGACAAGCGCAGCGATACCTGCATTACCTCTGAGAGCAGCGTTGGCATCTGCCTGTTTGCCCCGGGGCTTGCAAGCGAATGTCTCTCGTCTTAGCCGAAAACGTCCTTTTTTAGAGTTTCATATGCTTTAGTCCCGGGTGTAAGCAGCGGAACGAGGAACTCTAAAGCGAATGCTTCCACGGTGCTTCCGCTCTGGGTCAGATTCAAAAGCTGCCTTGCGGCGGCGTGGATATTGGGTGCCGCTGACTTTACGTTATCGGCGGGGTTGCCACGGCTCTCGCTTTCAGACATGGCGCTCCTCTTAGCTGCGAGAAGTTTTTCCGCCATTGCCGTGGCATCCCGTTGATCACACAACTTGATCAATATCTCATCGTCGAACAGGTACGACTCTATATGACGCAGGGTCAGAACCTTGCGGCCGCTCTTCCGCAGATTAGCGATCTCTGCTTCGGTTAGATCATCCCTGTCCACCAGTCGGGTTACGGCGGTCCCTTTAGAGATGGTTTGAATAGCCCATCCGATCTCTAGTCGGTCATTGACCACATCAGAGGCATTCCCAACGGAGATGAAATCAGCCTCAGGGAATTCGTTCGCGAATATCCTCCGATAGCATTGGGCATCGAATTCAGCTATCTTGGCTACGGATCCCGTCACCGGCTTGCCTTCGCAAAGGACAATACGCTCTGGCGCTACGAGCGTAGCCATGTCTCCTAAGGCAACGCCTAGTGCTTGAATCCAACGCACCCGCGTCATTTTCACCGGCGAGAGCTGGACCGATTTATCAAAGTCCTGTTGGTCGAAATCCAGGAAAACAACGGATTCCGGCGATGTCTTCTGCAGTTCCTTGGCCTTTGCCATCATCCCGACTGAATGGGTCGAGATCCATAATTGGCTATTGTCCGGAATCCATCGGTAAAGCTCATCAAGTAGTTTCGCCTGAAGCCTCGTATGCATGTGAAGGTCGGGCTCATCAATGCAATATATTGTGTCATCATAGAACCGCAATTTCACTATCAGGTCGAGGAGCAGATCGAATGCACCCTTCTCGCCGCCTGATAGGTTCATGTATTTGAACTCTCGGGAGGTCCCTTTGTCGAACAGGAACGTGCCTTGTGAGGTGGGCTCTCCGAGGCCGCTCAAGATCAAGTCATCAAATACTCGGCCCATTGAGTCTTGGATCATGCCAATCTCCCTTTCGCGCAATGCCTTGACGTTCAAATTGTCATTGGCACGGTCGTAAAGGCCGGCTACCGAAGCCCATACCAACCTATTGTAATTGTTCGACACCGAGACATCATTGTCCGCGAGTCTCGGCACCTTAGGCGCATCCTGAATATTCCCAGGTTGCTGAACAGAAGATACGGAGAAATCCGCTTCGTTTCTGTACCCTGATCGGATATAGAATGTCTTCCTTCGATTCTGCGGAAGGTCTTGGTGAAACTGTATCTGAACTGCCTTGTTTTGATCCGAGTCTGTAATGCCTTGCTTCACGTGATAGACCGGTTGCCACGGGTTCCCTATCTGAGCATTGACACCAGCCCAAACCCTGAAGGAATCGAAGAGGGAGGACTTACCACTGCCGTTCGGGCCAATCAGAACCACTAGACGTGCAGTAGTCGGCAGGTCCTTGATAGAGACGTCGGTGAATCGCTTGAACCCCTTGATCGAGACTTCCTTGACCCTCATCCGGTTTTCCTATCAGGTTTCCTCTAGTTTACGACTCGGTGCTCGATGGACGCAATCGGTTATTCTCACAGGTAGGTCACCTGCTACCTGACCCGGCTTAAGGTGCCTCAAGATTTCCGATACCTGCAGGTTCTTAGATACGAAAATGATGAACCTCGCTTACCCAACCCTAATCGGGATAATCCTTGAGTTTCCAGGAGAACCGATGGCCTTTATCCCCTTTTGCCTCTCCCACTGACCTTAGATGCCAGCACCTTTTTGGCGGTGATCCCTATCTCTGCTGGCGATGGGGCAATGGCAGCCCCCGCTTCTGCCAGGGCACGACTCTTCTCCTCGGCTCGGCCAGCTGTTCCTGTGATGATGGCCCCGGCGTGGCCCATTCGTCTGCCCGGCGGAGCGCTCTGCCCCACTATCAGGGAGATGACCGGCTTGGTAAACTCCCTCTTTATGTATTCCGCGGCTTCCTGCTCCTTTGTGCCCCCGATTTCGCCAATAAGCACGACGGCCTCTGTTTCATCGTCTTCCTGGAAGAGCTTGAGGATGTCTACAAAGGAGCTCCCTACCAGGGGATCGCCACCTATGCCCACACAGGTGGACTGGCCCAGACCCTCGTGGGTAAGCTGGGATACCGCTTCATAGGTAAGGGTACCGCTGCGTGAGACGACGCCTATTCTCCCAGGGATGTGGATGTCTCCTGGCATGATGCCTACCTTGCACCTGCCCCCAGGGGATATGAGGCCGGGGCAGTTAGGCCCAATGAGGCGAGCAGGAGTGCCCTTCAAGTGGCGCAACACTTTAACCATGTCTAGAACAGGGATGCCCTCGGTAATGCAGGCGATGAGAGATATACCAGCATCGGCGGCCTCTAGAATAGCATCCGATGCGAAGGCCGCAGGCACAAATATCAGGGATGCGTTAGCATCGGTTTCCTTCACGGCCTGCTCTACAGAGTTGAATACTGGCACCCTCTCTTGGAAGAGGCTCCCACCCCTGCCGGGGGTGACTCCCGCTACTATATTGGTACCGTACTCCATACAGCGTTGGGAGTGGAAGCCACCCTCCCTGCCGGTGATCCCTTGTACCAGAAGGCGCGTGTTTTTATCTACAAGAATGCTCATTTAGCCTCTCCGTACACATATCTTTCGCTTTTTATCTCGCTTAATGTTGCCCTCTATCCTATCGAGGTCTTGATTGCCTTGGCGGCTTCACCCAGGTCGTTAACCAGAGTAACCTTTAGAGCTGAGCTAGACAATATCTCTCGACCCTCCTTCACATTGGTCCCCGACATGCGAACCACAATGGGAACCTTGACTCCTCCCATCTCCTGGGCCGCCGTAACTATGCCTCGTGCGGCCACGTCGCAGCGCAGGATGCCGCCGAATATGTTGATGAGGATTCGCTTCACCTTGGGGTCTGAAAGGATGATCTTGAAGGCCTGGCTTATCTTCTGCTCGTCGGCGCCACCCCCCACATCCAGGAAGTTAGCGGGTTCGGCGCCGGCCTTTTTCGTTGTGTCCATGGTTGCCATGGCCAGGCCAGCACCGTTGACCATGCAACCTACGTCGCCGTCCAGTTTGATATATTGAATATCGTATTTGGCAGCCTCTACCTCCAAGGGGTCTTCCTGGCTCGTGTCCTGCAATTCTCGCAGCTCCCCATGGCGAAAGAGGGCATCGTCGTCAAAGTTGAGCTTGGCATCCAACGCCAAAAGCCGGCCGTCCTTGGTTACCACCAGGGGATTTATCTCCGCCAGGGAGCAGTCTTTGGCAACAAATAGCTGATAGAGGTTGGAGACGAGGTCTGTGATGGGGCGCACCAGCTCAGGCTTGAGGCCCATGCCATAGGTCAGTTTACGCCCCTGAAAGGGCTGAACGCCTAGAACAGGGTCCACCTGTACCTGGAGGATTTTTCCCGGAGACCTGGCAGCTACCTGTTCGATCTCCATCCCCCCGGCCTCGCTAGCCACAATGACAGGGCCCAGGGACTGGCTGTCTATGAGGATTGCCAGGTATAACTCCTTTTCGATGTCCATGGCCTCCTCCACCAGCACCTGGCGCACCGACACGCCCTGAGGCCCTGTTTGGAAGGTCACCAGGTTCTTACCCAGGAGAGAGGCGGTGAACTGCTTCGCCTCTTCAGCAGAAGAAACCACCCTAACACCGCCGGCTTTTCCCCGTCCGCCTGCATGAACCTGAGCCTTCACTACGACTCCTCCGCCCAATCTCTGGGCAATCTCCCTGGCTTCTTGAGGCGTAGAGGCCGCGTCGCCTTTAGGTACTGGAATTTTGAATTCGGACAGGATTTTCTTAGCCTGATACTCATGAATTTTCACAGAAGGTCTCCTTGTTATGTAGAGTTCGGTTTACTAAATTCGTGTACTAATTGCCTACCTTGGGGTTCCATTGACTTCACGAGCACCTCCACCCGTTGCCGGATCGTGTCCCTGATGGCTCCCACTTCCTCCAGGCTTTTTCCCTTGGGGTCTGGGAGTCCCCAATCTTCCACACCCTTCAGGAAGACGGCGGGGCACGCCTCGGCATCTACGGTGCAGCCCATGGTTATCACCCGCCTGGCATCGTAAACCATGTCGTTTGTCAGGCGCTTGGGACTCTCGTGGGAGAGGTCGATCCCCATCTCTTTCATAGCCTCTAGTACATTCGGATGAATGTGCTCGCCAGGCTCGGTCCCCGCAGATTCGGCTCTGAAGGGTAGTCCTTGCTCTTTTGAGAGCTTGTTGAATATGGCTTTGGCCATCTGGCTCCTGCCAGCGTTGTGCACGCAGACAAAAATTACATCGCTCACTTTTCTTCCCCGAAATCCTTGCCTTAGTCTTCGACGCTGGAACCCTCTGTCCCATTATTAAGGACAGTTTTCAAACCTGGACGCAAAACAAACTCGTAGATTGCCGCACCTAATGGTCCTCCTACTAAAGGACCGATTATGTATGCCCAGAACCCTGTTCGAGGTCCGGGTATCGCTACAGAGTCCCAGCCAGCGAAGAACGCCACCAGGCGTGGGCCAAAGTCACGAGCAGGATTCCAACCTGCTTGGGTCATGGGAGCAAATAGGCTAATTAGTACAGCAATAGTCAAACCAATGAAGACGGGAGCCAGATATTTGGCAGAGAGGCTCGAGTTCCGCCGATCTAGAAGTGCGAAGATTGTGAACACTAGGATTGCCGTTCCAAACCCCTCAACAATTGCAGCGCCTACGGGTGAGATCAGGGCGTGAGACTCTGGACCTGTCCCAAATAGGGCGGGGTTTGGGAAGTATTCGCCAAACGACATGCCGGACAGCTCGCTGCCAGGCTCACCCCGTACAAGGTTATGTTGTAACTCGAATCTGGTGATAAAAGGACCGAACAAACCCAGTACAGCAAGCCCAGCAAGTGCTGCGCCCGTCAATTGCCCTGCCCAATATGGGAAAACCCTAGTCCACGGGAACTCGCGGTTTCGAAAAATCGCGAATGCCAAACTAACGGCCGGGTTCAAATGTCCCCCTGAAACACCGGCTGTGATGTAGATGGCAAGGGTAACTCCCAGCCCCCATACAATAGCAATTTGCCAAAGTCCCACCTGAGCTCCAGTGAAGACCGCTGCGGCTACTACTCCTGTGCCAAAGAGGACAAGCAGAAACGTCCCTAGAACCTCAGCGACACACGCCTGCAATAAGCCCGGAGAGTGGTGCACCCTCTTTTCTTTCATGAGATGTAGATTAGCAAGCAAACAGCAAATTGTCCATGATGACTGGGATGAGAATGTCCCCTCAAACATACCCTCGGTCCGACGAGGGGGACGTAGCATAACAACTACCTTGAACTAAGCGCCCTTGTGTGCGCTGATTTATGGAACCAGGTACTAGTATCAGTGTTTACCTGCTTCGATAAATCTCTGTGTTTGGCTTGTAGGCAGCCCAGGCAAACCAGAACGGATTAAGGTGAGAAATAGGAGATAAGCTCTTTCCTATCATGGGCCCATATTCCGCTTGCCCCAGCAGATTCCATCTACTCCACGTCTCCTGGTCCACGATATGATCCCCATCTCTTTTGAAGGTCAGCTTTCTTCCATCCAGATTGGAGTCGAATACACCTGCGGCACCAACATCTCGACCCGAAGCAATGCTACTTGTATCCAAGGCTGAGGCCGTGCCCTTCCTGTAGAATACCACCAGCTCCTTATCTCCTACGCTGACGTGAACAACCGGGTTTTTACCCAGCTCTGAAAAGGGAATCGCCAGGGAGTCCTCTCCAATTTCCACGGCTACAACCCGCTCCATGGCGGGTAGCCTCCTGTCATCGGGGCCGCTGTAGAGGAAGGGCTGAGAGGTGTCATACAAAGTGTAGGGGTTTTCTCCATAGGGCCTGTCGTAGCCTGTGTTTCTGGAAAGAACCCTTCCATTGGGGTAGGTGCTCTTGAACTCGTTCCAGGAGACTAGACTCTGAGCTAGTCTCTCCATCTTCTTACCTGTCAGGTCTCCCACAATGGCTTCTCCGGTGAACTCTTGCCACCAGGACTGGGTCTTGCGGTCATACATTACAAGGTTGCTGAAGCGTAGTACGCCAGAAACACCAAACTCCAGCACCTCTTTGTCAACCGTGCGCCTATACACGAAGGCGCTGTTGCACAAGGGTCAGTAAGTGATCAGGACAGGCTCTCTAGCTACTACATCGTTGACAAGCTCGTGCCACATAAGAATCTGAAGGGGGTATGCCCTTGCCTCGTCTTTTATATTTACCACCTGGACGGGCTCCCGGTCGCTGAGCCATTTGTTAGCCTCTTGGACAGACTCGAATTTGGGGTTGACTATGGAAGGGATAGCGTCCTTGGGAATAGCGTTGGGGAACTCACTATAGGGTACGCTACGGATATTAAAGTTGGTTTTCCAGCCTTGGGGAGAGAAACCCGCTTCCCTTAGCTCCTTCTTCAACTGCTCGTCACTTATCTGGCCAATCTCATTCCTGGAGATAGCTTTTGAAGTAGGGGTGGGTGGTGGCATCGGCTGGACAACTGGCTCGGGAGCTGCTGGCGTAGGCGTGATTCCACGGTTAGTTCTGGTAACAGGGCCACACGAGGCGATTAAAACCAACACAAAGAGGAAAAGGAGAGTGGCTAGAAAAACCCTTTTGGTATTCACGTTGTGCCTGACCCCACTATCCACCCTATTACGCCAATTGTGAAATATCCGGATCCTATAAGCCAGATGCCTTGAGCAGCTCTTCGACGAAGGCAGCCATGCGGTCCCTTGGGAGCAAGCCGGCCCATTTTCTGTGTATGCCGCCTTGGGACGTGATGAATACAGTGGTTGGCATCCCCAGGATTTCGTAGCGCGCCGGGACGCTCTGGTCGGAGGTAGTGCCCGCCGGGTATGTGATGCTCAAGTCCTCCAGAAGCATGCGTCCATCCTCCCTAGAACCGAGGCCAACGAAAGGGCCAATGTCCACACCCAAAAGGAGGAACCTGTCATCATATTGCTCATAGACCCTCTGAAAGTCAGGCATCTCAGCTCGGCAGGGCGGACAGAGGCCAGCATAGAAGTTCAATACTAAAGGCTTACCTCTGAGCTCTGAGAGCCTGAATTTCTCCTTCCGCAAGACTTTTTCACCCTGATATAGAGTGACCTCGAAATCAGGTGCCGACATTAGGGCCGTACTTGAAGGGGCTGTAGAGTTTGGGGCAGGGCTAGTGGTGTTACGCTGAAGGCGAGAAGGGTCAACTGGTGTTCCGCATGCGACTGCCAATAGAAGCGAAAGCGCTAGAATCCAGAGCGAGCAAACTCTGATGAATATCCCTCGCCCTAAACCCTTGAGTAATGTGTGCTTTGCCAAGGTGGTTGCATCGCCCATAGATCTCCTCTATTCACCCAGCTATGCCTTACGAGTAATTCTGAAGTATTTGATGCTCAAAGAAAATAAATGATTTGATAGAGCACCGCAGCTATCAAGAATAGAATAACCGGGCATTCCCTGATGTTCCTTACATTTTGCCTGGCGCAGAGTGTCGTCAGGTAAACTCTGGCCGACAGCCCATTCACAACGGCGATGCCAAAGAGAAAATGATCTCCTAACGGAGCGCGTTTGTAAGAGCAGGGTCCCACAACGAATCTCGGCCATAGTAAATGGGACGACCTACGTGGAAACCCTCTATTGGAAAGAAGTCACCTGCCCTTAATGCCTCTAGAAGATCCCGCTCGTTGCGGATGCTACCCTTGAAAACAGTTACTCCTTTACCCAGACCGTTGGTAGAGTGGGCATCGCTTCCTCCGGTTCCCCATCGCCCCAGTACTGCGGCTACCTCCTGGGCAAAGCGATTTTCTACCTCAATGTTCCCTCCGTTTACCACTTCAATATCATCTACCAGCTCAAAAACAGGATGGAGGGCTGCCTCTTCAGGAGTGTCGGGAACCTTGGCCGGATCTTCAAACAGCTTATTCTGGGTGTAGATGCCGTGAACGTCAAAGAGGAATCGAAAGGGGTGTGCTAGGATCATGAACCCTCCCACCCTCTCTACCTCCCTCTTCAGTTCACGAACCTGGTTAACGTCTCCATGGAACCCCGTCACATGTCTATCTAGACCCATGGTAATGATGTGCCCTAACGGCGTGTACACCTCTAGCGCTCGTATCAGGATGACGCTCTGGTTACGTGCGAACTCCTCAAAGTCATGCCGGGGCCAGCCGTTGTGCTCCGTTACCATGGCTCCCGTGAGACCTATGCGGTGGGCTTCCGTTACGAGCTCCTGCGCGTTAAGACCGCTATCAGGGCTTCCCCGGTTAGTATGGACATGGAGGTCGAAGAAAGAGGTCAAGAGGGCGTGTATATCTCCTTGTTAACTTTGCAATCTTATAATAAAGTCACCGCCCCGTATATATATAGAAATTTCTCATCCCCGTCAAGGCGATGTCCTCGTCCAGTAGATCAATCGCCATTTACCTCCTTATCTAAAACGTTTCAGAAAATCCTTTAGCTAGGCCCGCCTAAAGGGCGGGGCACGAAACTCATTTCCGAACAGCTTCTGGTCTTTGCCCGGCCCCGTAAGATGCTCTGGATAGAATTCTTATTTCTTCGTGACTACCTTAGTAACCTTAACACATCATTATCAAGGTTAATTGTATTTTAATATTAAGGCTTATTGACAAGACACTCTCAGGAATATATGCTAGACATATTACAAGGTAGGGGTTATGGCTAGAGACTACTACGAGATACTTGGCATACCCAAGAGCGCCTCGGAAAAGGAGCTACGACAGGCCTACCGCCGCCTGGCTCGGAAGTTTCACCCGGATGTGAATCCCGGGAACAAGACGGCTGAGGCAAGGTTTAAGGAGATTAACGAGGCCTACGAGGTCCTCTCCAACGCCGAGACGCGGCGAAAATATGACCGCTTTGGCCATAACTGGAAGCAAGCTGACAGGTTCGCTCAAACAGGATCTCGGGTGGGAACGCAAGAGCCCGTCGAATGGACTTACCGTTCTGGCTCGGATCTGAGAGATGAGCTGAATAACGTTGGCCTTGGAGACATCTTTGATCGCTATTTCGGCGGGAGAGGTTCCAGAAAACGCAGACGGCCTAGCATAGAGCAGCCGGTAGAGGTTACCCTGGAGGAGGCCTTTGCCGGAACCACGAGAATTATCGAGATCACTAGCCCGGAGGGTAACACACCAAAGCTCCACCGCCTGGAGGTAAAGATCCCTCCTGGGGTGGATAGCGGATCACGAGTTAGAGTAGCTGGCCCATCAGGAGAAGAGATAATCCTCCAGGTCTCAGTCATGCCCCACAGTCGTTTTGAGAGGAAGGGCAACGATCTTAATATTGAGGTCTCTGTACCCCTCTACGAAGCTATTCTTGGAGGGGAAATAGAGGTCCCCACGCTTAAGGGTAAAGTGTTGCTAAAAATCCCTCCCGAAACGGATAACAAGCGTAGCTTCAGGTTAGCTGGTCAGGGTATGCCCCGGTTAGGTTTCCCAAACAAACGGGGAGACCTGCTGGTCAGGGCGCAGATTGTCTTACCATCGGGTCTTTCTCAGCGAGAAAAGGAGATGTTTCAGGAGCTAAAAGCCCTCCGCTCTCAAGGAAGGTAGTGAAGTGATTGTGGACGACTATAACGAACCCTGCTTTATCATCAGCGTGACCGCCCGCATGGTAGGTGTCCATGCCCAGACTCTACGTTACTACGAGAGGCTGGGCCTTATAGAGCCTTCCCGCTCAGGCGGCAACATTCGCCTCTATTCTCCACGGCAAGTCGAGATGCTACGAAGGATCAAAGACCTTATTGACGATTTGGGAATTAACCTGGCTGGGGTAGAGGTCATCATGCGTATGATGGACCACATGGCGAAAATGGAACATGAGGTGCAACGGCTCACATCCGAGGTGCAAACACTAAGGAGCCAGTTGGTACCGGGGTCGGCGGATAATAGTTGAATCAATTACTTAATCCCTTGTAAAGGCGGGTGGAATCAATGGTTCTAAGGCCAGACCAGTTTACCGAGCAGGCCCAGGAAGTATTGACTAACTCACAGGAGATGGTGAGACGCAATAAGCACAGCCAGTGGGACGTGGAGCACGTTCTTTTGGCCTTGTTAGAAAAGGAGGAGGGCGTTCCGTCAGAGATCATGAAAGCCCTTGGAGTGCCTGTTGACACTATGATCCAGCGTCTTCGCGAGGTTATAGAGCGTACTCCCAAAACAGCGTATGAGTCGCCTCAGATCTACGTAACTCCAAGAGCAGCTCGCCTGCTTGACAACGCCAAAGCCGAGGCCGACCGCTTGAAGGACGAATTCATAGGTACAGAGCACCTCTTGGTAGCTGCCACTATGGAGCGGCAAGGTGACGCCGCCAGTATCCTCAAGGAGTTTGGCGTTGACCAGGAGAGGGTGTACCAGGCCCTTGTCGATATAAGGGGTGGCCAGAGGGTGACCGACCCAAGAGCCGAGAGCAAGTACAGGGCACTGGAGAAGTATAGCGTTGATCTTACGGCTCTATCTCGCCAGGGGAAGCTCGATCCCGTAATCGGCAGGGACCAGGTCATCAAACGGGTGATGCAGACCCTAACTCGCCGTACCAAGAACAA
Source organism: Chloroflexota bacterium (assembly GCA_016210665.1). Taxonomy (GTDB): domain Bacteria; phylum Chloroflexota; class Dehalococcoidia; order Lucifugimonadales; family JACQTT01; genus JACQTT01. Next base: position 23,317 of record JACQTT010000002.1, read on the forward strand.
TCCAGTCCTCATCGGAGAAGCTGGGGTGGGTAAAACAGCTATTGTCGAAGGTCTGGCTCAGGCCATTGTGTCAGGAGATGTGCCAGACACACTAAAGAGCCGCCGAGTGCTGGCTTTAGATATAGGCGCTTTGGTAGCCGGGAGCAAGTTTAGAGGCGAGTTCGAGGAGCGCCTCAAAGCTGTGATGGACGAGATTAAAAGAGCTCAGGGAGAGATCATCCTGTTTATAGATGAGATTCACACTGTAGTGGGCGCGGGCGCCGCAGAAGGTGCTATAGACGCCAGCAACATGATGAAGCCTGCCCTGGCCCGAGGCGAGCTCCAATGCGTTGGCGCCACCACTGTGGACGAGTACCGTAAGCACATCGAGAAAGACAAGGCCTTGGAGCGCCGCCTCCAACCCATTTTAGTAGAAGAGCCCGATGTGGAGACGACTATTGAGATGCTCCGCGGCCTTAAACCCAGGTACGAAGCCCACCATAAGGTCACTATCAGCGAACCGGCTTTGGAGGCTGCGGCGCGCCTCAGTCATCGTTTTCTCACCGATCGCCATCTGCCTGATAAGGCTGTGGACCTCATTGACGAAGCCGCTAGCAAGATGCGTATAGAAGCCCAGAGCCTACCTAAAGAGCTGAAGGACAAAGAGAAACAGCTTCAGCAGCTTCAGAATGAGGAGGAGGCGGCCTCCCAACGAGGAGATTACAAGCGGGCCGCTGAGCTGAGGGCGGAGCGGTTGCGCCTGGAACAGGAATATAGTACCCAAAAGGAAGAGTGGCTCAAAGACAAGAAGATAGATATGGTAATAGATGCCGAGGATATAGCCGGCCTTATATCTATCTGGACCGGCATACCCGTCAATCGCCTTTTGGAGGGCGAGGCTGAAAAGCTCCTCCACATGGAGGAGAGGCTACACCAGTGGGTCATAGGCCAGAACCAGGCCATCGGCGCTCTTTCTGAGGCCATTCGCCGAGCCAGGGCGGGTCTCAGTGACCCCAAGCGACCTATCGGGAGTTTCATCTTCCTCGGTCCTACAGGCGTCGGCAAGACGGAGCTAGCAAAGGCTCTGGCGAGATTTCTCTTCGACCACGAAGAGAATATGATACGTTTAGACATGTCTGAGTACATGGAAAAACATACCGTTTCCCGCCTCATCGGTGCCCCGCCAGGATACGTAGGCTACGAGGAAAGCGGACAGCTTACAGAAGCGGTACGAAGATTCCCTTTCCGGGTCATACTCTTGGATGAGATAGAAAAGGCCCATCCCGATGTTTTTAATATCCTTCTCCAGATACTGGAGGATGGTCGCTTGACCGACGGTCACGGACGGACTGTGGACTTTCGTAACACCGTCATCATTATGACTAGCAACCTTGGCACAGGCGAGTTTGGCCGTTCCAGCGTGGGCTTCCGACGGGATGGAGGTACCCAATATGACAAAGAACGCCTTCGAAGCTCAATAGAGGAGGCGCTGAAGAAGACCTTTCGCCCTGAATTTTTGAACCGCGTTGACGAAATAGTAATCTTTGACCCCCTTACTCACGATCAGATCAAGCAAATTGTTGACCTCATGGTCAAGGATGTAGCCAAACGCCTGGAGGAGCGCAGGGTGGGCATAGAGCTCACCGAGGGCGCCCGCGATTGGTTGGCCAAAGAGGGATTTGACCCTGTCTTTGGTGCCCGACCTCTGCGAAGGGCCGTCCAGCGCTACCTAGAGAACGCCTTGTCCAAGAGGATCCTAGCTGGTGAGGTACAGGAGGGTGAGCACGTGGCGGTTGACGCTGACCAGGACGGCCTGACCTTTAGGAAAGCAATTGCAAAAGAAGCCACCCACTAGGAGCCTCTATGCTACCAGGCGAGTCGCGCTACAGTAAAGTTGACGGCGTTAACATCCACTACGTAGTAGCAGGTGGAGGGCCTCCGGTACTACTTCTTCATGGTTTGGGTGCGTCAGTGATTACCTGGCGAGATAACATAGGACCCCTTTCTCAGAGCTTCACTGTTTATGCCATAGACCTGCCCGGCCATGGCTACAGCGATAAGCCTGATTGGGACTACAGTCCAGACTCTCTTCTATCCCTGATGACCCACTTCTTAGACTCACTAGGCATTGACCGTTGCTCATTGATAGGAAACTCTGGTGGCGGCTTCCTGGCCCTCAAACTTGCTTTGGACTATTCCCAAAAAGTAGAAGGGCTGGTTCTTGTTGACAGCGCCGGCTTAGGGCGAGAACTGCCCCTCTATATAAGGCTTGTAACCATCCCTTTGCTGGGGAATGTGTTAGAGAGCGCCAAGATAGGAGGGGTCGGTTATATGCTGAGGAAGGTCTTTTACGACCAGGGTTTTGTCACTAACGGCCTGCTCCACGAGCTATATCAGAGTCACAGCATGCCCGGAGCCAGGGAGGCAGTAGTTCGATCAGTGCGCTATGGAGCGAGCCCGTGGGGCTTGCGTAAGAGGGTGCTCCTGCTAGATAGCTTGAAGGACCTTCAGGTGCCGTTACTCCTGGTTTGGGGAGCAGAAGATCAGATAATTCCAGTGTCCCATGCCTATGATGCTCTCAGAGAAGCTCTTAAGGCTAAGCCTCCATCCCAAGGCTTAGGTGACGCCATTCAGACTAGTCAGAAGGTTGGGTCGGATGGCGAAGTTCCCCTGGCTCGATTGAAGGTCTTCGAAAGATGTGGACACTGGCCCCACATGGAGAAAGCACAGGAGTTCAACGAGTTGGTGCTCAATTTTCTTAGCTCTGACTTTCAAAGCCGGATGGGTAAATGAATATCTTGCTGAGCAACCAGGCCGCGAGGATTGAGAAGTTCATTTCTACCAGGGAAAACCAGCTTCGTCTGCTGGCTCTATTGGTTGTAATTGTCATCGGAACAGTCGCCTGGTTTGCCCGTAGTAATCTGACCTCCCTTAAAAGCCTTGGCTATCCCGGAATCTTTGCCCTGAGTCTCATAAGCAGCTCCACAGTATTGGTTCCAGTTCCTGGCATCGCTTCCGTATGTGGTGGCTCCTCCTTCTTGAACCCTGTTGCATTGGCAATCGTCGCCGCCTTAGGAGAGACCTTGGGGGAGCTATCTGGATACGCATTGGGCTTTAGTGGCAAAGGCATCCTGGAAAAGCGGAACATATACTATAAAATGCACACCTGGTTAGAGAAGCGCGGCGCTGTTACACTCTTTATAGCCTCCCTGGTACCCAATCCTATTTTCGATGTAGTAGGCATTACTGCTGGGGCACTTCGCTACCCTATACCTCGCTTTTTGGTTGTCGTTCTATCGGGTAAGAGCATAAAGAACCTCGGAGTGGTCTATGCATGTGTCTTTGCTATTGATATCGTCATAAGCATCTTTCAAGGCTAATCATAGGGACTTTGCTCCTGAAGGGGCACCGGCAAAATTCCGTTGCTGGCCTTTCTTCTCCTCTGCTATACTGTCTAGGCATCTGAGCTAAATCGGCAGGGGGAACCTGGCTTTGCCCTCAGTAAGCGCCAACATTCTCGTCCTTTACGATGCCCATGGGCCTCAGATAAGGCCTCTAGCCCTGGCATTGGCCGAGGGAGCGAGCAGGATTCCTGGCGTCTCCGTGACCATTAGGCACATCCAGGAAGCTGAGCAGGCGGACTTTACGGCCAGCGATGCTATTGTGTTGGGTTCCCCCAACTGGAGCGGCGTCACGGGCTTCATGAAAACCTGGCTAGATGACAGAGGAGACCTGTGGGAAGAGGGTTCCCTGGCAGGTAAGGTAGGTGCTGCTTTCACCACTGGCCGGGGGCGACACTCCGGGTTGGAGTTTACCCTACTGAGTCTTATACACTGGTTACTGGCCAATGGAATGGTAGTGGTTGGACTCCCATGGAACGAGAGGATGAAGGTTTCTGGCTCATATTACGGCGCTACCGCCGCGGGATCTGTTACAGAGGATGACCTGGAGCAGGCGCGGGCCCTGGGTCAACGGGTAGCCAAGATAGCCCTGAGCCTCAAGATATCCAAAGGTCACGGCATTACTAGATCCTAATGAGGTAGTCGCTATGCCCGAGGTAGGCGACAAAGCCCCCGACTTCACCCTTGCCAGCACAGTGGGAGAGTTGACCCTCAGCAAGGTCAACCAGAGGAAAAAGGTCGTTTTGGCCTTTTACATCGAGGATAATACCCCTGGCTGAAGTCAAGAGATATCCTCCTTTAAGGAGGAGTACGCCACTATTCAGGAATTGGAGAGTGAGGTGCTGGGGATAAGCGCCGACAGCGTGGACTCCCATGCCAAGTTTTGTGAAAAGATAGGCGGCTGTCCATTTCCCCTACTCAGCGACACCACCCTCCAGGTAGCTCGGCTCTACGACGTTCTGGGAGAGGATGGCAAGCGCATCCGCCGAGCCGTATTCGTTCTCGATGCAACAGGCATAATTATTTACAAGATTCCGTGGTATCAACCAGGCAATGTGGGGCAGTTCATGGAGGTCTTCCAGGCTCTAGGGCTAAACTAAATTTGAAAAAGGTTTAGAACGGGTCGTTGACAGTCTCTCCAGAGTTGCGTATAATGTAAACAGTTATGACTTATCAGATTGTAATCGAGTGCATCTGTACCTGTACCCGGGAGGGTCCGGGGTAGGCTAACTTTGTCTTCATGTAGGGCCCTCTCGTAGAACAACCTCTACGAGAGGGCTTTTCTTTTACGAATAATCTAGTTCAGGAGGAAGAAATGTCATCGCAGATTCAGGAGATCAAGGACGACAAGGTCTTGGATACGAGGGGAAAGCTCTGCCCCATGCCCGTTATCGAGGCCTCCCTGGTTATGAAGGACCTAATCTCAGGGCATGTGCTGAAGGTTCTGGCCACCGACCCCGGCTCCAAGGCCGATTTTCCTGCTTGGGCCGAGGCCTCGGGGCATCGTTTGCTAAAGCAAGAGGCAAAGGATACCATCTTCACCTACTGGATACAGAAGGGATAGGAGGTCACCATGTTGGAGTCTCTCGAGAAACTCTCCCTGGATTTGGAGGAGTTCAAGCGCCTTCACAGCGAGGTTCATAAGGATACTGACACAAAAAGGCTGGCCATCGTGGCTTCAAAGGGCAGCCTGGACATGATCTATCCCGCCCTGATCCTGGCCACTACGGCCGCTTCTATGGGCTGGCAGGTTGGGATCTTCTTCACCTTTTACGGCCTGGACGCCCTTCATGTCAAGCGTTATAAGAAGCTGAAAGTCGCTCCTCTAGGCAACCCGGCCATGCCTGCACCATTCCATGGCATCCCTGTTCAGGTGCCAACTATCATAGCGGCTATTCCTGGCATGACCACGGTTGCCACTATCCTGATGAAAAGCTGGATGAAACGCTCCAGACTCCCAACGGTGGAAGGTTTTCTGAAGATGTCCAACCAGATGGGCGTCAAGCTCATCGCCTGCTCTACTACCATGGGAGTCATGAAGATAAAGCAGGAGGATCTGCTGCCAGAAGCCGAAGTGCAAGGTGCAGCCGCCTTTCTTCACTTTGCTTCCAAGGCCACGGTCAGCCTGTTTATATAGGTAGCGACCACAAGAGCAGAAACATGCCCAAGGCTTGGTAGAGGCCTCTAATTGTTGACATACGCCGTGATCTGAACGAGCACAACGCCTTGACATGGCCGCCAAGAGGGGGTAATTTTGGGAAGGAAAGCTGGCGCGCCCAAGCCTTCGTTAGGAACGGAGGCGGCGATGAAAGGATGAATAGCATGCCCCGAATCCACCCCCTGAAAGAGGAAGAGGTGCCCTCAGAGAGCAGGGCATATTTTGAAAGGAGCCGGCTCTCTTTCGGCGCAGTGCTTCAGAGCACCGCCCTCTACGCCTACTGCCCTCCCATCCTGGAGGGAATCAGTCTCCTGGGTACCAGCATAGAGAGGTCGAGAAAGCTTACTCGACAGCTACGGTGTTTGATCAATGTGAAGGTAGCGGCCATAGTAGGCTGTCCCTTCTGAATGGATACCAACGCTAGCGGAGCTAGCAAGGCTGGCGCCTCCCACGAAAAGATCATGGCAACCTTTTGCTTCCGAGAGAGCGGACTTTTCACCCCGGCGGAAAAGGTGGCTCTGGAAGTGGCTGAGGCTATGACTCAAACCCCTCCGAGAGTGACCGACGTCCTGTTCCAGCAGTTGCAGGAACACTATGCTGAGGCACAGATTGTGGAAATGGCGGCCGTTATCGCTCTGGAGAACTTTCGCAGCCGTTTCAACCGTTGCCTGGGGGTTCAGGCCCACGGATTCTATCATGGATTGAAAGAGGTGCTGGAAGCGGCTGGGCTCTCGATGCGAGAATCAGTCCAATTGTCCTGAAGCTGCCTGGGAGAGGATGTGTCTCCTCGAAAAGAGGTGCCGTGACTCGTTTTGGCGTTTATCTACCTAACGTGGGCTGGGAGGCGCTTCCCACCCCCTCCGAGTTGGTGGACTTTGCCGTGGCGGCGGAGGAGATGGGCTTTGACTCGGTGTGGGTCGAGGACCGCCTTCTCCATCCCCGGCTGGGAGTCCTGGAGGCCCTGACCACCCTCACCTACGTAGCTTCTCGTACCCACCGGATTCGGCTAGGGACCAGCATCCTGCTGGTCAATCTGCGGAACCCCTTGGTGGTGGCCAAGATGCTGGCCACCCTGGACTATCTTTCGGGAGGTAGGGTCGTGCTGGGGGCCTCTTTGGGAGGCAGCCCTGACGAATATCTAGCTGCTGGAGTAGCGATGAAGACCAGAGTCACTCGGTTTGTCGAGACCCTAAGAGCTATACGGGCTTTTTGGGGGGAAGCATCCTTTGAGGGCAGGTCCTCGCTTTTCGCGTCGCCAGATCTGGTCATGGAGCCTAGCCCGGTGCAGTCTCGCATGCCCGTCTGGATCGGAGGGAGGGGAGAGCCGGTGTTCCGGCGGGTGGCTACCCTGGGCAATGGTTGGCTTGCCTCTAGCACGACCAGTGCCGAGGAGTTTGCGCGCGGGTGGGAGAGTATCCGGGAGCATGCTGCCGCTGTCGGTCGGAATGCCGACGACCTGGAGCCGGCCAAGTTCACCTACATCCACATAGGCGACAGTGCCGAAGAGGCCAAGGCGGTCCTTGAGCAGAGGCTCCCAAGATATTACTCCTTTCCTTACGACGTCGCCCATCGGACCCTTTACGGACCACCATCCTTGTGTGTTCAGGGGGCCCAGAAGTTGTTGGATGCTGGAGTGAAGACGCTGATTTTCGCCATGGTGGGCGATGATAGGAACCAGCTAGAGCGTGTGGCCCGCCAGGTGCTGCCTCAGCTAACGTAGTAGGTCAGGGTCGATCTCTTGACCCCACAAAAGTGTCTTAGCTGGTACCACCCGGACGTGGCCTCTAAACTCCGGTGTCTCACATATACTGGACGAGTACCCACCCTTGACGTAGCGAGTCAGATTGCCTATACTGGTGTCTCCAGAATAGACTCGGGGTGAAAAATTGGTAGATTACGCCATAATTCAGACCGGTGGCAAACAGTATCGTGTCCAGGAGGGCGATTCTATACGAGTAGAGTCCCTTCCGGTCGAGGCTGGGGACGCCCTGGACCTTGAGGAAGTGCTTTTGGTTTCCAAGGGCGGATCGCTTAAGGTCGGCAACCCGACGGTCCCGGGAGCCAGAGTCAAGACAGAAGTAAAGGGTCATGGCCGAGGGCCGAAAGTGATTATCTTCAAGTTCAAGGCCAAGACAAGGTATCGCCGTAAGACAGGGCATCGTCAGGGATATACCGAGCTAGCCATCAGGGACATTCTGGTGGAAGAATAGATAGATTCAATAGCGGGGTGAATCGAAATGGCCCACAAAAAGGGAGGGGGCAGTTCCCGAAACGGGCGCGATAGCCAACCTAAGCGCCTGGGAGTGAAGCGCTATGACGGCCAGCTCGTGAGGGCAGGGACCATTCTCATGCGCCAGCGAGGAACAAGGGTGCGCCCTGGGACAAATGTGGGGGTAGGGAGGGATTACACTCTCTACGCTCTAGTAGATGGAAAGGTCAAATTTGAGCAGGCATCTAAAGAACGGCGCAAGGCTAGTGTTTATCCCTCCTCGGTGGTGCTGTAATGAAGACTAAAATACATCCTGAATACTATCCCAATGCCCAGGTGACCTGCAATTGCGGAAATACTTTTATTTCCGGCTCTACCAAGCCTATGTCAAAAATCGAGGTTTGTAGCCAGTGTCATCCCTTCTTTACCGGCCAGCAGCGCATCGTGGACACCGAGGGAAGGGTGGAGAGGTTGAGACGCAGATTTAAGCTATAACACACTGTAATACGGGCACCGAAAAATGGGGTGAAAGCTCACCCCATTTTTGTTTCCGGCCTCGGAACGTCCGCCCTCTACCACAAGGGCTCAGGATACGCGCGGTTTCGTCAGCCCATAGTGAGCCCTTCATCCTGACACAACGAGGCTCAATGCATTAGAAACATGACATTACCCCCGTGCTTTCCTGACATCCTAGATATCGCTCCATCGTCAGGCTTCTCGTAAAGAAACTGCAAATGCCATATGATAGGAATCAAAGACTTTGAGAAATCTTTGTTCACGGGAGAGTATCCAATGGCTGGCGTACACCGTTATGGAGGACAGGCGCTTATTGAGGGAGTGATGATTCGTGGAGAGAGGAAAGCCTCCATTGCAGTACGCTGCCCTAACGGGGAGATAGCCCTGCGCTGCGACGACCTTAATCCCCTATTCACCGGTCGCCTTAGACGTGTCCCCCTGATAAGGGGGGTCGTTGTGCTGATAGAGACGGTGATCTTGGGTATGAGTGCTCTCAATTACTCAGCTAACGTGGCCCTTGAGCAGGAGGGACACGAAGTTTCCAAAGGCTCCATGGTTATAATGCTCCTCGGGGCATTCACTTTTGGCATAGCTCTTTTTTTCTTGGCTCCATTATTTGCTGCTCGGGGCATAGAGACCTTGATAGCCTCCAACGTGGCGGCAAGCAATCTCATCGAAGGGACAATACGCCTCGCTCTCCTCATTGGTTATATTACCCTGATCGGCCTGTTGCCAGACATACGGAGAGTCTTTGCCTATCATGGCGCTGAGCACATGACCGTTCACGCTCAAGAGGATGGAGTGCCATTGGAGGTCCCCTCGGTGCGTAACTATCCTACTGCTCATCCTCGATGTGGGACCGCCTTCCTTTTAGTCGTTATGGTGATAGCCGTTGTTGTGTTTGCATTACTCGGACGACCTTCCCTTGTTTGGAGCATCGTCTCCCGCATTCTTCTAGTGCCCGTGATCGCTGGCATCAGCTATGAGATCATCCGTTTCAGCGGCTACCACAGCCACAGGCCGCTGGTGCGCCTCATCACCGCTCCCAGCCTCGCTCTCCAGAGACTAACTACTCGACAGCCCGAGGATAGCCAGATAGAGGTAGCTATTCAGGCCATGAAGCAGGCGATAGACGCAGATAAGACATTCAGTTCCCCCGCGACTCCTGGATAATCGGTCAAGGTATATACCCCGTGAACTCACAGCGTGGTATCATAGGGCGTCTATCCCACGCCCGTGGTTTGTCTTGATTGGTCACCTTGAGGGCGAATAGGCGAGAGTAAGATATAAAAGGAGGGAAATATGGCTTATCAGTACATTCTCTACGAAAAAAGGGAACGGATCGCCCACGTAACAATTAACCGCCCGGAGGTGCGTAATGCCATGCACCCACCGGCCAACCAGGAGCTAGCCGAAATCTTGCACGACTTCCGAGACGATCCAGAGGTGTGGGTTGCCATACTGACGGGTGCTGGCGACAAAGCATTTAGCGCAGGCATGGACCTGAAATACTCCGCCGAGCAGCAGGGTCGCCCCCGCTCCTCACAGTCGGCCCCTCTTCCTGGCCTCACCTCCGGTTTTGTGTGCTGGAAGCCTATCATAGCTGCCGTCAACGGTTTCGCTATGGGAGGTGGGTTGGAAACCGCCCTGGCCTGTGACATCATCATAGCTGCTGACCATGCTCAGTTTGCCCTGCCCGAGCCGCGGGTGGGTCTTACGGCCGGAGCCGGAGGGATGCACCGCCTTCCCAGGCAGGTACCGTTGAAACAGGCTATGGGTATGCTTCTCACAGGCAGACGCATCAACGCTCAGGAGGCATTCCGTATTGGTCTGGTCAACGAAGTAGTACCCTTTCCTGAGCTAATGCCCGCCGCCGAGCGATGGGCCAAGGAGATACTAGAGTGCGCTCCCCTATCAGTGAGGGCTTCTAAGCAAGTGGCAATGAGCTCCCTGGGCTGGCCCCTCGAGGTGTCCATGAGCCGTACCTTCGATGGGCAGCGAGCAGCTAGCGAGTCAGAGGATTCTAAAGAGGGCCCCCGAGCCTTTGCAGAGAAAAGGTCGCCTCAGTGGAAGGGACGGTGAACATATCTGGGTAGCCTGATTGCCGAAGCGTGGGATTCAGGTAGATATTTTCAGCGCCCCTCCTCAAAGGTGCGGGCTTCCTTAGCATCGTTAAATAGTTATGCCTACGGAAGCCTTACCCATGAAGTTGGCTAGACAACCACGATGGTTCGACAACCACATCGTGAGGGGAAGACTATCACAACCGTTCGCCCTTGTATCTTGTATCATTGGTATAGAGGTGTGACAGACCGGTTCGCCCTGGGTTGTAAGAGGCCGTGGCTCAGCAGGGTCGTCACACCCCATATCTTAAGAGCCCGAACAG
>JACQTT010000038.1 GCA_016210665.1 Chloroflexota bacterium
ACCAGGCTCTGGGCTATCTCACTCCCATCCAGTTCCTCTCTAAAAGACAAATCCAAAAAGAGGAGGCAAAGTGTCACTAATCTACTGGACGAGTACAGACGCTTGACAAAAGTTGACCTTTAATGTATACTTTGGGGAAGTTCTGTGCAATCTCGGCATGGAACAAATAGCTTCCTAAAAAGGAGCCTTCAGTAATGAATGCCAGATATAGATCGGGTTCAGTAGGCTACCAAAGCGGTAGCTATGCAGGTTTGCCACAAATCCTAAGGACCTCTTTTTCTTCCTCAGCTCGCCTCTGTTGCTCCTGTTGTAGCTGCTAACAAAGCAGCCTCCTCGTATCTCTACACTTTTTTCCTGATTTAGTTTCTCTTGAATTTATTAGCTTTCCCGGAGGCTATGCTCTCATAGTATAGCCAGAGGAGTTTGTTTATGCCCCTTTGGATTTGGCTGACAGCCATTATAGCAGGTGCCACCGGCCAGTTTGTGGATGCCCTGGCGGGCATGGGATTCGGGGCCTTTTCTGGCAGCGTAATGCTGGCTGGGGGACTTGCTCCGACTCTGGTGATATTAACGGTGAGCCTGACCAAGATAGGAAGCGGCCTGGTCTCGGGCCTAGCCCACTGGCGTTTTGGGAATGTGCGTTGGACCTGGGTTGCTCCATTGGCTATCTCAAGTATAGGCGGAGGCATTATTGGAGGCCTTCTGCTGACCCATCTCCCTGCGAGCGCATCTCGAGTATGGGTGCCTGCCCTTCTTATCATGATGGGACTGCTCATTCTTAGGCGCTTCCTTCTACCTGGCTTAAGCATCAGACGAGTAGGGGGCGCAAGCCAGAATCTTGAGCTAAGCGCTCGCCCATCATCGTGGCAGAGAATTGGTTCATCCCTTATGAACATGCCATCGGCATTTAGATTGGGCGGAATCGGGCTTGCTGCAGGCGCTCTCAATTCGCTAAGCGGCGCTTACGGCCCTTTTGCTACCTCTTCAGTTATTCTGGCACAAGGTGGGCATCCACGCTTTGCAGTGGGTACGGTAAATCTAGTAGAGATTTTCGCTGCCACCGCTACCTCTGTAACTCTGTTATCCCAGATAAACAGGGCTGATTTTCCTTGGGAACTGCCTGCAGCGCTTATGATTGGAGCCGTCTTCACCGTACCCCTTGGCGCTTACTTGGCCCGCCATCTTCCTGAGAAAATTGTTGGAATAGGTGTGGGTTTGATCTTAATAGTCATTAATGCGTGGGCTTTAGGAAAGGTGATCTTATGATGAGTTTGGCGAAAATCCATCGGCGTGTCACGAGAAATACGTAGTCGCCATGGCATACACAGATAGCCAGCGGGAGGAAAGCCGTGACTGAGCAGGTAAAGACCCTTGAGAGCTTTGAAGACCCAGAGTTGGAAGGTGCTCCCCAGGGTATCGTCACTTACCTTCCTGAAGAGATAGACCGCTTGGAGGCGGAGGCAGGACGCTTCCGTGCAGGAGAGGTTAAGGAAGAGACTTTCCAGGCCTTTCGCCTGAAGCAGGGTGTGTACGGACAGCGTCAGCCCGACGCCCAGATGGTTCGAGTTAAGATCCCCGGTGGCATCCTAACCGATAAGCAGTTGGTGGCCCTAGGCAAGCTGGCCGAGCGTTATGCTCCCCTCAAAAAGGGGCACATCACCACCCGGGAGAACGTTCAGTTTCATCACGTTAAGCTGGAAGATACCCCGGCAGCGTTGCGGTTAATCGGCAGGGTTGGGCTCACGACACGCGAGGCTTGTGGGAACACAGTGCGTAACGTCATCACGTGTCCCCTGGCCGGCGTCTGCAAAGATGAAGCCTTTGACGTCGTTCCTTATCTGGGAGCCTACACCCGGCACTTCGTCCGACACCCGGTGACTCAAGCCATGCCTCGTAAGTCCAAAGCGGCCTTTTCACCCTGCGCTAGCGATTGCGCGGTTACGCCAATGCACGACTTGGGCTTCATCGCTAGGGTCAAGGAAGAGAACGGCGCCCTACGCAAGGGTTTCACAATCCTGGTCGGTGGCGGCACATCTATCATGCCAAAGCATGCTCAGGTCTTGTACGATTTCGTACCAGTGGAGGACTACCTAAGGGTCTGCGAGGCGGTATTGCGGGTTTTCAATCAGTCTGACGAGCTACGCAAGAATAAGATGATGGCACGCATCAAGGTACTGATTCACCGCATTGGCATAGATGCTTTCCGCCAGAAGGTAGAAGAAGAGCTCAAACAGCCATGGGCAGAGCGGCCTATAGACCCTACGCCACTGCTGTTCTTCGATGAGGCCGAGACGGCGATTCCTCAGCATAGCACAAGTAGGGCGCTGCCCAAGGTTCTTCCGCCAGAATTCCTTCATTGGAGGGAGACGAATGTTGTAACACAGAGGCAGCAAGGCTACTACGCCGCTCACGTCAAGGTTCCCATGGGAGACCTGAACCCACAGCAGTTCTTTGCCGTGGCGCAGATTTCTCGCGATTACAGCAATAGTCGCGCTCGCATCACTGCGGAGCAGAACTTGCTATTCCGCTGGATTCAGGAGGACAACCTCTATTTTCTCTGGGAAGAGCTCAACCGTCTCGGGCTGGGCGAAGCCGGAGTTCATGAAATCACCGATATCACTGCATGCCCAGGCACCGATAGCTGCAAGCTGGGCATCACCAACTCCATGGGACTAGGCCGAGCCATCCGACATCAGCTTGACGGCATGAACCTCGATGACCCCCTGGTGAGAGGGTTACACGTCAAGATCAGCGGTTGCCCTAACGGCTGTGGCCGTCACCATGTCGCCAATATAGGGTTTCATGGTGGATCTTTCAAGGGGGACAAGGAACGGGAGGTCCCGGCCTATGAGGCATTTGTAGGAGGTAATTTCGAAGGAGGCGATGTGCGCTACGGGCAGCGCATACCCGTGCGCATCGCCGCCAAGAAAGCCCCCGAGGCCGTAAAGCGTATCACAGACTTCTACCAGCAAAAGCGTCAAGATGGAGAGACCTTCAACGCTTTTGTTGACCGGGTGGGCGTGAAGGCATTTGCAGAGGTCCTTGCGGACTTTAACCGGGCTGTGGCACCCCTTGGCCCCGGTACTATTCAGGAATACATGGACTGGGAGCGCACTAGGCTTTACGAGGTGGAACGCGGTGAAGGCGAGTGCGCAGTCTAAACATAAGAGGGAGTGCAGATAGAGATCATGGCTAACATGGCTGGCAAAACTATAGCGCTGCTGGAGGCTCGCAGGAGCCAGGAGATGGCTGCCCTGGTCGTACGCCATGGAGGAGTGCCATATCTATCCCCTGCTCTCCGAGAGGCGCCACTTGAGAACCGTGAAGAGATCGCTCGCTTCGTTGACATCCTTTGCCAGGGGTCAATCCATGTGATTATTTTCCTGACAGGGGTAGGTTGCAGGGCCTTCCTTCAAAGTACAGAGTCTCTGGGGCGACTTCCACAAGTGCTGGAGGCGCTGGCAAGGATTAAGGTAGTCGCTCGAGGCCCCAAGCCTGTAGTAGTCCTATACAGCTACAAGGTGCGTATAGACTTTGTGCCCCCGGAACCCAACACCTCGGAGGAGATCCTGGCAGAGCTGCGGAGCTGGCATCTGGATGGAAAGACTGTGGCTATCCAACTATATGGAGGTTCGACACCTTTCTTGGAGGTGCTGCGCCGCGGACTTCAGAAGTTGGGTGCGAAAGTTCTTGAGATATCTCTCTACTCGTGGCGTCAACCCTTAGACCTGGGGCCTTTGCTTCTTTTCCTGGAGGACTGTCGGGCTGGTAAGATAGACGTCCTGGCAATAACCAGCTCTTCTCAGGTGAATAATCTCTTTGAGGTTGCCGAGAATCTTGGCAAGGCCGATGTTCTAAGAGAGACATTAAATACCTCTGTATTGGTGGCCTCGGTGGGACCTGTGAGCAGTCAGGCACTGCGGGAGCATGGCGTCAAAGTAACTATCCAGCCTGAGCACGGGAAAATGGGACACCTAGTCCTGGCCATCGCGGAGCATTTGGAGGTAGCAAATCAGAGGCAAGGGGAATCTACTTTACGCGCTTGAGTAACTATATTTTTTGCTTAAGGAGGCATCAGTGACACAACTAAAGGAATTGACTGAACAGGAAATAGCGAAACTAAACGAATCTTTTGAGAATAAATCGCCTCATGAATTGCTGGAGTGGGGACTGGGGCGGTACGGTTCCAAAATAGCCCTCTCCTCCAGCTTCGGTGCGGAGGATGTAGCCCTAATTGATATGATGTGGCGTGTCGACCCCAAGGCTCATGTCTTCACCCTGGATACCCTTCGTCTCCACACCGAGACCTATACCGTCATGGACCAGATTCGAGCCAGGTATGGCGTCAAACTTGATATCTACTATCCGGATATCAAGGAAGTGGATGCCATGGTCCAGAAAGAAGGATACAACTGTTTTTATCGTGGCATTGAGCTGCGGAAATACTGCTGCGGAGTCCGAAAGGTTGAGCCTCTGAACCGTGCTCTGGCCCCCCTGGATGCATGGGTCAGCGGGTTGAGGCGAGACCAGGCCTCTTCGAGAACCAATGTCGCAAAGATCGAAGTGGATGCCGTCCACGACAACAAGATCAAGCTCAATCCTCTGGCCGATTGGACATCGGAGCAGGTGTGGGATTACATTCGGTCCCATCAGGTTCCTTATAACGAACTCCACGACCAGGATTTTCCTAGCATAGGTTGTGCTCCTTGCACAAGGGCAGTTAAGCCTGGCGAAGACCCCCGTGCTGGACGATGGTGGTGGGAACTGGACCCCAACGCAAAGGAGTGCGGTATCCATGTGGGTTGGGATCCTGCCAAGGTGGGAGTCATACTAGAAATGCAGACAAAAGAGTGAGAGTTAAGACATGAATTCAGCAGATGCAGGTACCCTGGTCAACTTAATGCCATCGGAGCAAGCGCTCTCCGATGCTCTGTCCCAGGCACAACATCTTCCAAAACTGGCGCTCTCTTCCCGCTCCCTGGCAGACCTGGAGCTTCTAGGGACTGGTGCATACAGCCCCTTGCGGGGTTTCATGGGCTCCCGAGACTACCGAAGGGTCCTGGAGGAGATGCACCTTTCCAGCGGTCTGCCCTGGTCGTTGCCTATCACACTACCCGTAAACGCTAAAGAGACAGCGAAGTTAAAGGAAGGCCAGCACATCGCTCTTGCAGATGCTCAGGGGGACCTTTACGGCATCCTGCAATTGGAGGAGAGCTACAGCTACGACAAAGAGCTGGAGGCCAGACTTGTTTACAGAACAACAGATCATGCTCACCCAGGAGTGGCTGCTCTGTACCAGCAGGGCGAGGTGCTTCTGGCGGGACCCGTAACTCTTCTTCGCCGACCCATGGCCTCTTATTTCGGGCGCTATAATCTTGAGCCAGCCCAAGTTCGCCAACTCATAGCCTCTCAAGGCTGGAGGACGGTCGTAGGATTTCAAACGCGCAACCCTATTCACAGGGCTCACGAGTACATTCAGAAGTGTGCCCTGGAGATTGTGGATGGTATGCTTCTGCATCCCCTGGTGGGAGAGACCAAGGGGGACGATATTCCAGCCGAGGTCAGGATACGCTGCTACGAGGTCTTGCTGGAGCATTACTATCCAAGGAACAGAGTCATGCTCGCCGTGCTCCCGGCAGCAATGCGCTATGCCGGGCCTCGTGAAGCTATCTTCCACGCCCTGGTTCGCAAGAACTACGGATGCACCCACTTCATCGTGGGACGAGATCATGCGGGCGTCGGCAACTACTACGGGTCCTACGATGCTCAGCATATCTTTCGTGAGTTCAAGCCTGGAGAGCTGGGGATAACACCTCTCTTCTTCGAAAATTCGTTCTTCTGCAAAACATGTGGCGGCATGGCTACTGAGAAGTCTTGCCCCCATACCGGTGATCAGCGGCTCAGCCTCAGCGGTACCCAGGTGCGAGCTATGCTCAAGGCGGGAAGTTCTCTACCTCCTGAGTTCACTCGGCCTGAGGTAGCTAAGGTGCTGATGGAAAGCATAGCTTAACATGTGCGTCTTACATGCAACCGATTCGCATGCGGAGTTGAAGACCCCTTTGCGGGAGCATGGAAGCAGCCTGTTCTTCTACAAGCCATTCTGAGATTCACTCCCGGGAGGTGCAGAGGTGGTGAGGGTTTTCCGCACAGTCTCTAGTGTGCAGTACCAGAAGTTCGTTGAATAATTCCTGGGGATTGACAAGGGGCAGAGCCCCTTGTCTGGGGGTCTGGGGGTGACCCCCAGATTTCCTCTCTTCCCCCTCTCCTTGCAGGAGAGGGGGACAGGGGGTGAGATATATGCCCCCAGAGGGGTTGTGCTCTCTGCAATGAAGCATCTATTTTTGTAAAGAACTAAGGAGACGCCACACTAGGCGGGCATAGACTGACATGTCCAATTATTACCCAGTGTTTCTCAACCTAGCTGGAAAGAGATGCATCGTTGTCGGCGGTGGAGACATCGCCGAAAGGAAGGTGATCAACCTGCTGGAGTGCGGCGCCAAGGTTACGGTAATCAGTTCCGAGCTAACACCCAAGCTACAAGAACTGTCTGAAACCTCAGCGATCACTCTCCTCAAGCGGCCCTATAGGCAGGGCGACCTAATGGAAAGCTTCCTGGCCATCGCTGCCACCGATAACCAGAAGGTCAACAGGGCGTGTTTTCAAGAAGCTGCCGCCCTGAACATTCCGGTCAATGTGGTTGACCAGACCGACCTTTGCAGCTTTATAGCCCCTTCCATAGTGCGGCGAGGAGGCATCACCATCGCCTTTTCCACCGGGGGTAAGAGTCCGGCCTTGGCCCGCAAGCTTAGGGAAGACCTGGAGCGACTATTCCCACCCGAATACGGAACCCTGTTGGACGTCGTAAGCCAAATACGGCAGGAGGTCCGCCGACAAGGTCTGTCCCCGTCGCCAGAGGCATGGCAAGAGGCACTGAATGAGGAGATCCTGGAGCTAATTCGGATGGGGGATGTAGCTTTGGCTAAAACAAAGTTGCAGTCCATCCTCCAGCAGGCAGCGAGTTGAAAGAGGTATCGAGACATTCCTATGAAAATGAGTGCCCCTTAAGGTCTCCCTTGTCATTGCGAGCGAAGCGAAGTCCCGATGAAATCGGGAGAGGAGAGTTGCAACCCTGCCCCCAGATTGCCACGGCCCTCCTTCGTCGGGCCTCGCAATGACAATCTGGGATGGCCATTTTCATCCTTCGTGGTGTCCCGTGCAAACTGGACATGGACGATTCTGAGGGAAACAGCCTCTATTAGGCTTTGTAACCACAAGAAATAATCGAGAAGTCTCTCCACTGGGTGATCGGGAGTCGAGAATGGGCCAGACAGGGAAGGTAATGATAGTGGGGGCTGGCCCGGGTGATCCAGCCCTTCTGACGGTGAAAGCCTTTCTATGCCTTCAGAAGGCTGATGTGGTTGTCTATGATCGCCTGGTAGATGAGCGAATTCTCTCCCTAGCGTCCTCTAGTTCTGAGCTAATCTACGTGGGCAAGGAAAACGACAACCATACCCTAGAACAGGAGGCGATTAACAACCTCCTTGTCGAAAAAGCGCTTGACGGGAAGCTGGTAATTCGGCTGAAGGGTGGCGACCCATTTATCTTTGGTCGTGGCGGAGAGGAGGCTGAGGCGCTGCACGAAGCCGGCATTCCTTTTGAAATTGTGCCTGGCATCACGTCTGCCATCGCGGCTCCAGCTTATGCCGGGATTCCCCTTACGCATAGGGAATATGCTTCGTCTTTTCTTGTGCTAACAGGCCATCCTGCGAAGGGACTGTCAAACATCCCTTGGGAAAAGCTGGCTCATGGAGCGGCTGGCACCCTGGTTTTCCTGATGGCACTAGGCTCCCTGCCGCAGATTGTCAATAATCTCATCTCCCATGGGATGAACCCGGAAACGCCAGTTGCCTTGATACGCTGGGGCAGCAGAGCAGACCAGCAAACCGTAGTCGGCACTTTACATAACATACGCCAGAAGGTTATAGAGGCTAAGTTGACTCCTCCCGTGGTTTTGGTTATTGGTGAGGTAGTGCGCCTACGAGAGAAGTTGCGCTGGTTCGACAAGCAGCCCTTATTAGTGGGATCAAACCCTTCGCCAGAGTCTATAGCACATGCATTATCCCCTCACTTCCAGAACGAAAAGCCATCGCAGCAGTAAGATAATGTTGTCTCGGTAGTTTTAGACCTTCTCTCAGGTGGTACAGTTCATGCGTAATGAAGGCAGCATGTCAGTTCTGGTAGAGACTGAAGTGAGTGACAATTGTCCCATCGCAGTGACCAGGCTGTTCTCTACCCTTGGTGAGCCAAGACAGATTTCAGAGATGAGAATGGTTGGCTCTGGAAACGACGAGGAGGATTTTGAGGTTGTGGGCTGGTCCAGCGAGGGACCAAAGCCTGCCTACGCCGCATTAGTTGAGGACTCGGGAGATGGTTCAGCGTTGCTGGTATATGGGGCAGAGGAGGGAATTCGGCTCAAGCCCAAAGGCTTGAACGAGGACTGGGACTTAAAGAGCCCTCACCAATGGGGAGAGGCATGTCTATTGCTGGACAAAAGCACACAGGTGTTTTGATTTCTGGGGAGGCGTGAGCTTCTCTCAAAAAGAGCCTGGCAGACTTCTGGGAAGCTGTGTAGAACCCATAAGATACTTATCTATATGATGAGCAGCCTCCCGTCCTTCGGCTATTGCCCATACCACCAGGGATTGCCCACGACGCATGTCGCCAGCAGCAAACACACCAGGAACGCTGGTCATGTGGTCTTCGCCGGTCCGGGCATTCCCGCGCGCGTTCAACTCCACGCCTAAGTCCTTAAGTAAATAGTGCTCTGGATGCAAGAAACCCAGAGCTAATAACACCAGCTCCGTTTCGATCTCGAATTCGCTACCTGGTATCTCCCTGGCCGTCAGCCGACCCGAAGCGT
>JACQTT010000035.1 GCA_016210665.1 Chloroflexota bacterium
CGTTATTCTGGGCGTGCCTAACGTGGATCCTGGTGCCGCTCGATGGGCACTGGTAACCGGGTTGCCCCTGATCATCCTGTCCCTGGTTCCTCTAGCCTTCATGCGTGAGAAACCCTTGGAGCTGGTCACTAGCTTCAAGGAGATGGTTGACTTTCGCAGAATGGTGAGCTTGGGCATCATCGCGAAGCTGGGACTTCTGAGCCTGATGACGGGGACGGCCTTTGGGCTCACTATTCGCTTCTTCAACGTCTTCTTCGAGGAGGCCCACGGCGCTACCGATAACCAGATAGGTACCATACTGGCACTGGGTTCTATCACTGGGGCTAGCGCTATTCTCATCTCTCCCATTCTTGCCCAGCAGTGGGGAAAGGTGAAGAGCATCCTCTTTTCTCAGGCACTTTCCGTTCCACTCCTGCTGCTTATGGCTTGGGTGCCCTCGTTATCTGCAGTCACCATGTTTTTCATGCTACGAGGTGCTGCCTACGGTGTTGCGCAACCCTTGCGAAACCAGTTGGCCATGGATATGGTCACTTCAAGGGAGCGCGGCACTACGGCAGGCTTTACTCACACCTTCTTTGACCTGGGAGGAGGCGCGGGAGCAGGAGTGGCGGGGATGCTCATCGCCAGCGGTGGCTTCGTCTCCGCCTTCACTGCCGCCGCCGCCCTGATTCTGGTGCCTGCTATTCTCTACTATGTCTTCTTCGCTCGGGTGGAGTCACAAATTCTAGAGCGCGGCCGGGTCCCTGGGGTGGCTGTGGCTGGTGGCAGCAAGTAAATAAACGTAAAGACCTTTGAAGTGGTTCGGAGATGAGTTGTTTCGTATCCCACCCTTCAGGCGGGGGTAGTAAAGGGATTTCCCAAACAGCCATTAGAGAATATGTAAAGAGAGCCTGAGAGACGTGGTAGGGAAACATTGGGGGACTCTTTTTGAGGTCCCCCAATTGATTTTAGCCTCTGACTATAAGGCTTTAGACCGCAACACAGAGTTGACGCTAGTGAGCTTTACGGCTAAACTTAAGAGGCTTTCCAATGGTACTATGTATAAGAGATCCGAATCCTCTGACCAGGATATGAATCTAAATGAGCAGGTACAGTTGAGACTGAGTGCGTTTTTAGGGAGGTAGTAATGGCTCATCTTGTGGAAGTAACGGATCAATCCTTTAATGAAGAGGTACTGAAGGCAGACATCCCCGTGCTGGTGGACTTCTGGGCCGACTGGTGCGCGCCCTGCAAGATGATCGCTCCCATTGTGGAGGATCTCGCCACGGAGTATGACGGGCGAGTCAAGTTCGCCAAGCTGGATGTGGATAGCAATCCCGGTGTAGCCACCAAATACGGCATTCGTGGTATTCCCACGCTGCTTATTTTCAAGGGCAGTAAGCCTGTGGGTCAGGTGGTGGGGGCGGTGCCAAAGGCTGTGCTGAAGAAGCGCCTGGAACAGGCTATAGCCTAGGGTTTGCCTCTTAACGGGAGTCCTTTGGGAGTGGATGGGTCCCGGTGGGCCTTGCGGACTTCAAATCCGTTGGCTCCGATTCAATAATCGGTGCGGTGGGTTCGACTCCCTCCCACTCCCGCCATGTTCTTTAAGCAAGACACGCCTCATTAGCGCTGTTTCTTTTCAGTTGCTAGCGCATGTTAAAGCAGTCAAGCCATGTCAGCCGTGGGGGTAGCGTGCGAAATAGTCATTAGATTTGGTTGCTGTATCTATGATTGCCCACAACCACACGGCCAATCCCCAAACTAACACGACAGGGAGCAAGGAGGCTAATGATATGCCCCAGCTCAATATAGATAGCCCTACATTCAGCCAAAACTTCCAGCCGTTCCTCTGGTGGGTGTAGAGCCAAGTCCAGTATCCCAAAAACACCGCTAGCAATACCGCTACGACCTTGCTCTTTGGATTGAAGGAAGGAGGGATGGCATTAGCCGAGGGATTCCCCGTTTTGGAGATGCCCTTCACCTCGACTCCACAATTGACACAAAAGGCAGCTTCCCTCTTTATTATACGCCCACAACTTGAACAAAAAATCTCATCTGAGCCTTTGGTCGGAGGAGGCTGGGTCATCTTCCTCCCTCCCGAGTAGGATGGGTTAACGCCTTTTGCTTGCCACCATCCGCAAGATACATTGCCCAGATTAGGGTGTCAAGAGCATACAAGGTGCTTACTGAATCGTAATTACCCTACTCCTAACAACGTAGGGCATATGCCAATGCTACTCGGTCTGGGGTTATTTTCATGCCTAGTCAATTTGGCGGAGAGCTTGACATGACCCTTCGTCTCGGGGTTAGAATATTAGCCATATATGCACCCTCCATTCAAGATACCGTTTAGAATGTCTATAAACTCTATAGTGGACTCTCCACTAACCTGGCTTGTGGCCGGCGTAGCCCTTGGTCTAGGCCTGGGCGTCACCACCGCCTCGGCCTGGCTTTTGGTTCTGGCCCTGGTTGCCTTCGCGCTAAATCTAAAGCGTCACAATCCCCTGACCAGAAGGGAGGGCTGGATTGTCGCCGCAGGCCCTGCCGTCATGATGGGATGGGTTCTGGGCTTTATGATCCGGGGTATCGCCTTCGGTTAGAAAGGGATCCTCCGTAGTGTATCAGTTTGTTCTGCGGCCAAAATGCCGCTCATAGTTCGACAGGCTCACCATGAGCGGGAGAGAACAACCCGCTCATCCCGAGCTTGTCGAGGGATCACCCTAAGCTGGTCGAAGGGTTGTCCTGACTCCGATTTCATCGCGAGTCTAGACATAGTCGGACCTGCCCGCCAAGGCTCGACAGGCGGGCCTGTCGAAGGACTAAGCCAACGACCTTTGAAGTGAGTTTTGGGCAGGAGATTAGACCCTGGCTATCTTCCTACCGAGAACAAGCCGCGCATTGCCTATCTTGGCGAACTAGAGTGGCGTTTTAACAATCGGGCTAACCCGTATCTGTTCAGGGATACGCTATTGCAGTTGGCGTCCTATGATAACTTGGAATACAAGAAGCTTAAGGGTTAGTTCTTCAGTCCCACTGTTGCACCCGTCAGTTTCCGGTTATTCCACATCTCCATAAATGCCTCTCTGTACCTGTCGCATATCTGTGGGTCTGTGATGTAGTTACTTGGGCGGAGGTCAGCATCCTGGTACGGCACAATATGCTCAGCAACCACCCAAGTGTTTCCTGATTTGGTTGGGTCGCCTATGGTAAACGGCGGGAGAATAAGCCCCTGCCACCATTTGACTTCGACATTCCACCGCTCCGCTTCTTTTGCCGCCTCAAATATAGACCTACGAAGTTCCTCGACATCAATGTGCGTCATATCTGCAAGGGACGCAAGTCCCTCATGGTTCGGGAATACAAGCAGCAATTGCTTGATCCGGCCCGTCCGAAATAGTCCGTTGTTCTTCGCTGACGCCCCGGAGTGCCAGAAGGCCCACACCTCATGTGCATCCTCGATGCGTTTTCTAAATTCTGCGTACGGTGGTCTGTGGGATTGAAAATTAATCTCTCGAACCTTTTGCCTTGAGTCATCTGGGTCACGTAAAGGGCCTTGGTCAGTGTGTGCTTTTAATGTGGCCTTGTCAACTTGGGTTCTACAGTTTTTGCACATATATACGCCTGTATTTTCCCCACGCCAATATGTCCACTCGTGTAGTTTCCCGTCTGGACACCGCCAGTAGTCGGATTTGCCTTCTGCACCCTTGCGTGGCAAATATTTACCGATGATAGGCCACAATAATTTCAGAATAATACCCCAACACACAGCAACGCCGATGAAGAATAGGGCGTGTAGCCATAAACTGGCGCCATTCATGAACCGGAACACTCCCATGCTTCCGCCAACAAGAACGCCTCCGAGCCAAATAGCAGTTTGCATGTGCCCGACTGCATCCCAGAAGCGCTTTGCCAAATGGGATGTTGACTTATTCATGCCCCAAGTTTAGCCCAGGGCTTACTTAGCGTCAAACATATAACCCCCTGTTCTTTTCTCAAACCCTTCCCATTCCAACCTAGCTATCCCACCCCTGCTCTGGTAAGATTCCTTTCAGTAGCGGCCAGAAGGTGTGTTTATGTATTCCAAGGAAGCGCTTAAGCTGCTGGTTTCAGAGGAGATAGACCGCCGTGGCGAGGAGATTATCCGGGTGGCCAAGATGATTTTGGACCACCCTGAGACGGGTTTTCGAGAGCAGAAGACCTCTCGCCTGGTAGCGGATAAGTTCCGAGAGCTTAGCATACCCTATCGAGAGGGGATAGCCCTTACCGGGGTTAAGGGCCTCCTCGTAGGTGGCAGTGAGGGCCCCACGGTAGGCGTCATGGGGGAGCTAGACTCTCTCATCGTTGCGGGCCACCCCAGGGCAGACGCCCACACCAGCGCTGCCCATGCCTGCGGCCACCATGCGCAGATTGGGATGCTGATAGGGGTAGCCACTGGGCTAAAGGCCCCTGGGGTGATGTCGGCTCTGGCGGGTCAGGTAGCCCTGATGGCGGTGCCTGCCGAGGAGTACATTGAAATCGAGTACAGGGACGAGCTGCGTCACAACGGCAAGCTGGAGTTTTTGGGAGGTAAACCTGAGTTCATTCGCCTGGGGGAGCTGGACGACGTGGACATGGCCATACTCACCCATACCAGCAGCAGCCTGGACGGCAAGACGATAAGCTACGGTGGGACCAATAATGGGGTTATCGCCAAGAAGATCCAGTTC
The DNA here is from genome assembly GCA_016210665.1 of Chloroflexota bacterium. GTDB lineage: Bacteria > Chloroflexota > Dehalococcoidia > Lucifugimonadales > JACQTT01 > JACQTT01. The sequence continues at coordinate 4,686 of JACQTT010000035.1, forward strand.
ATCGGAAGGGCTGCCCACGCCGGAGGTGCTCCTCACCTTGGCATCAACGCCTTAAACGCCGCCACTATAGCCCTCTCGGCTATCAATGCCCAGAGAGAGACCTTTAGAGACTACGAAACCATTCGGGTTCATCCCATCATCACTCGAGGAGGAGACGCCGTCAACTCTGTGCCCGCCGATGTCCGCATGGAAACCTTCGTTAGGGGCAGAACCCTCGAGGCCATTCGGGGCGCTGATGACAAGGTGGACCGAGCCCTCAGAGCTGGCGCTATGGCAGTAGGAGGAAAGGTTTCCATAACGACCCTCCCAGGCTATATGCCTATGCGCACTGACCCCAATCTGACCGATGTATATAGGGCCAACGCCGCTTCTCTGGTGGGCGAGAATAACGTCGGCAGACTGGGTCATCGCACCGGCTCTACTGATATGGGAGATGTATCTCAGCTGATCCCGGTCAGTCACCCCTATGTAGGAGGTGCCACTGGTAATGGCCACGGCGACGATTACCTGATACAGGACTACAGGCTGGCTGTCCTCACCGCCTCCAAGGCCATGGCCATGACGGTGGTTGACCTCCTAGCCGATGGAGCTGACCGGGCCAGGTGGATCAAGGCTCAATACAAGCCTGCCATGACCAAAAAGCAATACCTATCCTTTATGAGGAGCCTGCTGAAAGAAGAGACCTATAAAGAATAGGGTGCGTCCGGGAGATGTAATGCCAGCAAGAGATGAGCTAAAGGAAAAGGTCCAGTTTGCTATAGACCAGCGCAAAGAGTGGATTATCCAGGTCTCCCGAACCATTCTCGACCACCCTGAACCAGGGTTTCTAGAAACTAAGACCTCAAAGCTGGTGTCTGAGAAGCTTGATGAGTTGGGCATTCACCACCAGGCCGGGATTGCCCTGACGGGGGTCAAAGGAAGGCTTACTGGAGGCCGGCCCGGGCCAACAGTGGCCCTCATCGGAGAGATGGACTCCCTGAAAGTACCTGGGCACCCCAAGGCCGATCCTGAGACGGGAGCGGCCCACGCCTGCGGACACCACGCCCAGATAGGCATGATGTTAGGGGCTGCTGTAGGTCTCCTAGCCCCGGAGGTAATGCAGTCCCTTGCTGGAAACGTGGCCCTTATGGCCGTGCCCGCAGAAGAGTTCATAGACGTAGAGTACCGTTGGAAACTTCACGAAGAGGGTAAACTCGGCCTGATGGCCGGCAAGCAGGAGTTCATCAGGCTAGGCGCCTTTGATGATGTGGACATGGCCATGATGGTACACACCACCTCCAGAGAGTATGACGGGAAATTTGCCCTGGGAGGAACCAGCAACGGCCACCTGGTCAAGTATATCCAGTTTGTGGGGCGGGCAGCCCACGCCGGAGGAGCTCCCCATGCTGGCGTCAATGCCCTTCAAGCGGCCATGATTGCCCTCAATGCCATCAATGCTCAACGGGAAACCATGCGAAACGACCACACCATTCGCATTCATGGCATCATGACCAGGGGAGGGGCCTCGGTGAACTCGATACCAGCCGATGTCCGCTACGAAGGGCGAGTGCGAGGCAGAACCACTGAGGCCATCGAAGACGCCAATGCCAAGGTGGACCGATGCTTCAGGGCTGGCGCCCTGGCCATGGGCGCCGCAGTCAACATCATAACCATTCCTGGCTATCTGCCGATGATCAACAACGAGACGTTAAAGGAGCTATTCAAAGAGAATGCCGTCAGGCTGGTGGGGGAGAACCAGTTCGTTACCCATCCAAGATACAGAAATTCTGGAGGTTCCACAGATATGGGCGACCTGTCCCACATCATGCCGGTAATTCACCCCTACGCCGGCGGGGCGACAGGCCATGGCCATAGCACTGAGTACATGGTAGAGGACTATGAGACGGCAGTAATAAATCCGGCCAAGGTGATGGCGATGGCTGTCATTGACCTGTTGGATAATGACGCAGCCAGGGCACAGGAGATTCTAGCCAAGAACAGGCCTGCTATGACCAGGGAGCAGTATCTGGCATTCCAAAGCCAGCGCTTGCGAGAGGAGCTCTACGAGGGCAGGTAGGTCTTGGGCGCGGCAAAGATAAGTTTGGAAGACTCTCCAAGGGGCAGCTAAGAGGAAACGTTAGCCTGAGCCGGCTTAATATATCAGCTCACGAAAAGCGTAATATGCTGTTGGCTCAGTTGCATCTTCAGTGTGGGAAGCCTTACTCCCACCCTATTACCTACTTTGGGACACACACTCAATACCCCTGCCAGGAAGAGCTTTGCCATCCCTGGACTCTCCTATAGCTTTAACGTTAGAGAAGGGGGAATTGGCCTGCGGAGCGAATGTAGAAATAGGCTCATTACGAGGTAATAGAAAGGTTGCGGGGCAATGGTATCTGGCGTTGATTGCGTTCCAAATTAGGGCATTAGTGGCATACAGGGCTACGCCGAAGAACTCAGAGGGCTCTTGGGAGGCTCGACAACTTTCAATGGTAGGCTTGTAACTTCACGCCCATCAACGGTCCAGCGTACGGAATAGTCACCGTAGCGTGCAAATCCCACTCCATACAAAGCAAGGGCGATGAGCTGGTTTCTGTAGAGATAGCCTGTAGGAGGCTGCGTAACACTAATGGTAGCTTCTAGAGGCGGAATTTGAGGGTTGCCATCTACATCTATGAGATGCAGTCCCACCTTGTGTGAACCAAATTCAGTAATACTGAACCTGATGGATATGACCGCATAAAATAATCCATGCCTGGTCGGTACCTTTGGAGCGTACAAAGTGTCGAAGCCAACGCCGACAGCGGTCAACTTCGCACTGTTGTCAGCATAGTCACACAAAAAGGCAAAATTTACATCCATAGGTTACTCCGTAGCTCATGATGACGATACAGAAGCCGTAAAGGTTCCTGTACCCCCTTCTGGAAAGCCAGACCCAAGCCTATTCTCCTCATATGTTACTCGGTAATCTGGGGACTCATTCAGGGCGAGAATCTCGGCCTCAGAAGGCTCGTATTGGTCAACGGCTTCAATAGCGTCATGTATATTGCGTATGGTTTCCTCTCTAGTTTCGCCTTGAGAGACGCATCCAGGCAATCCGATTACCTCTGCCCAGTAACCGCCTTCTTCGGCCTCGTGCAACACGACGGTAAGTGCTCTAGTAAATACTACCATAAAACCATCTCCTTACAGTCTTTCGAGAAATTGCTCTGGGGTTAAGCCAGCTATCTTGATAAGATGCCGTAGTAGCCCCTCCTTGAGAACTCCATCTGGGATAGAAAGGTTAACTCCATTTAAATTTACGACCACATGACTTCCTTTGCCAGGTCTTTCCACACCCCCAAATCTCTGAAATACCCGCATTGCCTCTTGTTGTCTAACATTTCTTAAGGAACCTGGCATGGCCTTAGCTACAATTGACCCTCAGTGGCTGTACTACGCTAGGATACCATTATACCCTTATTTTGAACAATGCTTAGATGGATCGCCCTTCGACCCTTCGGCTTCGCTCAGGGCAGACAGGCTCAGCAACTGTCTTGTTTGTCAAGAGTTAAGAGCATGATCTGCTTGCCAGGAAGTATGATGTTTGACCATAGCATTGAGGATAGTGAGCAGCTTACGCATGCAAGCGGTGAGA
>JACQTT010000007.1 GCA_016210665.1 Chloroflexota bacterium
ACTCCATAAAGGCCGGCAAAGTAGTAGGCAAAAAGAATCGCAACTGCGATGACCACTATAGGAATGATAGTTGAGAGCATTCCCCATCCAAAACCAGCAATTATGGTAGTGGCCGGGCCTGTTAGGGCCTGACGCGCCAGGCTCTTAGTTGGCCCATACTCGTAAGAGGTGAAATACTCGGTGCTAAGGCCTATGATGACTCCTGCCACCAGTCCTGCCACAACTGCCCAGAAAATATCGAAATCTAGTTTCAAAGCGTACACCGCCAGACCACTACCTATAAGAACTAGCAATGCCGCTGCAATGATGCCGTAGCGCAGAGCCCACAACAAACGCCCCATATCGGCCTGCTGCCCGGTACGAACAAGGAAGGTTCCCACTATGGAGGAGAAGATACCAACGGCTGCGATGAGCATGGGCAAAACAAACCGACTAGAGCTGAACTGAGCCTCGTCGCCTGCGGCAAAGAAGGCGGCGGTTGCACCCAGAGCCATGGTAGCTATGATTGATCCCACATAAGACTCGAAGAGGTCGGCCCCCATTCCGGCCACATCTCCCACGTTGTCGCCTACGTTATCCGCGATTACCGCCGGGTTCCTAGGGTCATCCTCTGGGATGCCCTTCTCTATCTTGCCTACTAGGTCAGCTCCCACATCCGCAGCCTTGGTGTAGATTCCACCACCCACTCTAGCGAATAGAGCGATAGAAGAGGCTCCAAAGCCAAAACCAGCCACGATATTGGGATCCTTGAATATCCAGTAAAGGGCAGCAACGCCCAGGATACCTATGCCTACTACCGATATACCCATAACGGCGCCGCTGTTGAACGCCACCCTAAGGGCGGGGTTCAGGCCCTCTATAGCGCTCGCCGTCGTTCTCGTGTTGGCCCGCACCGCGATATTCATACCTATGAACCCAGTTAAGGCTGACCCCAAGGCCCCTGCCAAATAGGAGATGGCTGTTGACGGAATAGAACGACTGTGGCCTATCTTGCCTGTTATGTCGTAATCTACAAACAGGGCAAGGATTACAAAAACGACGATAATAAAGAAAACCAGGACCCGATACTCCCGGATAAGAAAGGCCATAGCTCCCTCTTGGATAGCCCGGCCAATGGATCGAATGCTTTCATCTCCCGGGTCCTGTTTCATTATGTAAACAGCCAGGCCAGCAGCAAAGAGTAGTGCCAAGATCCCTGCGAGGATAGATATATATATAGCTACCATATGATTACCTCCTTGGAAACACCCGAAAACAGGAGATAAGGGTTTAAAGAGAACCGTTGGAGGAGAAATCTAGTAGGATCCGCTCAGTCCGTCAAGGTTCATCCACCAGGGGGCGCTCCTCCACCATCAGATACTCCTCATAAGCGCCCAACCTCTGCTCCAGGCTCCTCTGCTGCAATGCCATGGTTAGGTCACCCCTGGTCCGCTCAAGAACGCCTCGCATGGCATCGCAGGTACGTCTTAAGCCCCGGGTAATAGCCTCTGGAAAATCCATCGTTATCAGCAGAGTATATACCTCGTCCATTACCTCCAGCAGCTCCTCGCAACGAGAGGAATCGCCGCGGCGCAAGGAATCCAGAATATATCGCCTCAGCTCTCCCACAGCCTCTCCCAATCCGTTGAGATAGGCCGCCACAGACACGCCCAGTTGCTCAGGCATTGGCAAAGCACTTCCCTCCGAGAAGGCCAGAGTAGCCAACGCCTCTACATACTCCTTCTGAGCGTCCTCTACAAAGCCAGCGTAATAGATATCCCGATGACCCTCCAGTACCTCTTCCGTCTCCCTCAAATATCGGGTCACTTGAGATAATAGCTCTCTGGCCTGTTGAAACTCCTGGCGATGGATGGCGCGAATCGCATTGGCCGAGAAGCGAACGGTGTCGCGGGATAGCTGGAGAGCTCGTTCCCTTGCCTTATGCTTCTCTAAAAGGGTTGTCATGGCCTCTTCGCCAAGAATCTTGAGTTGTCCCTTCAGGATCTCTTGGTCCCGTCCCGTAGATGATGCTTTCAAGGTCTTCCTGCCTTTGCTTTTGATAACTCGATTCTTTCCACTATCATAGCGGCAGCCGTCTCTGGATTATCAGCCATGCAGACGGCGCTGACAACGCAGACTGCCTCTGCTCCAGCTTCAACTACATGGCTAACATTTGTTTCATTGATACCACCTATGGCCACAACTGGCAAGTTTACTAGCTCCTTCACACGCCTTAGAGTCTTTAGGCCTGCGGGGCGTGTATTCTCTTTAGTGGCGGTAGGAAATATGCTGCCTACTGCAACGTAGTCTGCACCCTGGGCCTGGGATTCCAGGGCCTCCTCTACGGTGGCATTGGAACGCCCTATCAACTGTAAGGGGCTTAAAACCTTTCGAGCTTCTACAATGGGCAGGTCGTGCTGGCCTAAGTGAAGCCCTCTGGCACCACAGACGAGGGCTAAATCGGCGTGGTCATTGACAATGAAGATACCATTATAGGTCTCGCACAGAGCAGCAAGCCGAAAGGCGACTCTAAGAACGTCTCCCTTGTCCTGGGTTTTGTCCCGCAATTGAATTACCCTCGCTCCTCCCTCAAGGGCCGCTTCTGCCACTTCTAGAACCGACCTGTCACGAGTGGCCTGGGGATCCACGATTACATATAGCCCTTCAATTTTAGAGGCCTGGTTTCTCCGTAACTCGCGTGCTATATACTCTTCCGTTTTAGACAAGACATCAAGTGCCCGTTTATTCCACTGGTATTCCAGAGAGTAGGAAGATAACCCACACATCCTCTCCAGAACGTCCAGGGATTTTCTCAGAGATTCGACAACCTCTAATGCTAGTTCCAAAGAACTGGCGGCCAGGCCTCTAGAGGGTACGCCCTTGGCCTGGGCACTCGTCCCGGTAAATGGAAAAGAGTCGCGCAGCATCCTAAGCTCGGAATTCAGATCCAAAGGGCTGGTGATTATGGACTCCAGAAGACTGACGCCCCTAAAGACCACTTGTAGCTGCGCTGATATAAAAGAATTAGAGTTCATGAAAAGTAAGAATCGAGGCTCCCAGGTAATTCACCTTGCTGTAGCGCCGCACTGGTGGTATGAGCTAATGTCAGGTAACTGAAATGTGTTGCAAAATGTCATTCTGAGTCCCGACGAGTCAGATAAAAGCTGCAATGCAGCGCAGAAATCCTTGCACCTATTGCTAGCTCACTCCTCCCCTGAGTCCTCTCCACCATCGCTCAAGTCTTCTGGCCTTATTCCAGCCTCTAGCATATCTTCCATATCCCTAAACTCAGAGCCTAGCTCAGTGCCCATCTCTCGGCGCCACCTTTTCATCCAGCGAGCCATGTCTCGGGGGTCATCCTCATTCACATCGCTGAGAGACTCGTAGGAAGGCATCCAGTCCAGGCTTTCGCCCAATGATTTCATTACGGTAACCTTAGAAACAAGGCGAGTCAGATCGAGACTGCCACAGCTACTACAGAGAGGGGTCTTTTGCTCCGAGAAGCTGCGTAAAAACTGGTTTGTTCTTCTACGACATTTATTGCAACGATACTCATATATAGGCATGTGCCGCCTCGAACTTCCCTGCCTACGCTAATTCTAACACAATCCCATCTATTGGTAAATTCAAACGGTTGACACGTTCTCCAGAAGGTCGATGCGCTCTATCCTATTATTGGAGTCCACGTTTATAGCCACCATGTCTATGCGCCACGAAACATCTGCAATATCATGGCTTTGCATATACTCCTCTGCAGAATCTATGATGTGCTGAATTTTTTCTCGAGTCACCGACTCCTCAGGTAAGCCGAAGACTCCTCCCTTCCTGGTACGCACCTCTACAAAGACCAGAAAGTCGTCTTTTCTGGCTACTATGTCAATCTCTCCCCAGGGAGTGCGAAAATTGCTTTCAACAACACGATAATTCTTCTGCTCAAGATATCGCCGAGCAATCTCTTCGCCACGCCTGCCGAGCTTCTGGCGACTAGTACCCATGACCCCTTGATACGATCTCGCTTATCGGGTAGAAGGAGCGACGGTGAATTCGGCAGGGGCCCAATCGCTGTAGTGCATCCAGGTGTCTGGGCGTTGCGTATCCCTTATGATTCTTGAATCCATACCCAGGATATAGCTCATCCTCCTCTCTCATAAGCCTGTCCCTGGCTACCTTGGCCACAATGGAGGCGGCTGCGATGGATAGACATAGGACATCGCCGTGGATGATGCCTCTTTGGCCTATAGCTGCATCCGGTATCTGGAGAGCATCTATTAGCAGAAACTCGGGCACAGGGCTAAGACTGTCTATAGCCCTCTTCATGGCACGACGCGTAGCCTCGACGATTCGAACCTCGTCAATCTCCCAGTGCTCGGCTCGGCCTACTCCAACGGCTAAAGCAGACTCCTGCAAATGCGGAAACAGGCAGTCTCGTTGAGCCGGCGTGAGCTGTTTGCTATCCCTGATTCGAGAGACCCAGGATCCCTTCAAGTTCTTGGGAAGAATGATAGCCGCTGCCACTACGGGCCCAGCCAGAGGACCTCGACCTACCTCGTCCACGCCGGCCACCAGATGATAACCCTGCTCATAAAGCAGGTTCTCTTCTACCATGGTAGGTATTGTTCCTGCTAATCTCAAGGAATCTCCCTCCGCAGTGAATAGTAGGACGCTAGCGTCAAATGAATGGCCCCAGAAAAGTCCGAGTTTCTGGCTACCTCTCCTCATCTCGGTTAGCGAGGAATCCTGACAGCTTCTCTATGACCCGCTGACATAGCCAGCAACACGCATAGCTATCCTCTTCAGTCAGCGTCTATAATTCCTCCTCCTATCACCTCGTCGCCTTGATAGAAGACTACCGCCTGTCCAGGAGTCACTGCCCGCTGGGGGTCTTTAAACCGGATCTCGGCGCGCTCACCGTGGGGAACCAGTGTAGCGTCAGACTCCGACGCCTTGTAGCGTATCTTGGCGGCAATCTCTATGGGCTTTTCAGGTACTTCCCCCGAGATGTAGTTCACCCGGGAGGCCCAGAGAGTGGACTCCAGCAGCTCCTCCTCCCGCCCCACCACAACCTGATTCTTCTCTGCGTCAATGCGTACCACATACGTGCCCGTGCTGCTGCCTCCAGGAAGGCCGAGACCGCGACGCTGACCAATGGTAAAGAACTGAATCCCAGGATGGGTGCCTAGGACGCTACCCTGGCTGTCCACGATCGCCCCTGGCTTCGGCTGAACTCTCGCCGCTATGAACTGGCGATAATCGCCATTAGGAATGAAGCAGATATCCTGGCTGTCTGGCTTGTCAGCCACAGGCAAGTCAGCCTGAGAAGCCATCCGCCTTATCTCATCCTTCGCATGTTCCCCAATAGGCAATAAGAGCCGCTTGAGCTCCTCCTGTCTGAGAGTGAACAGAACATACGACTGATCCTTCCTGTGGTCTGCAGACCTAAGAAGCTTCAAGACTCCGCCGTGGGAGCTTATGCGGGCGTAATGGCCGGTGGCTATGTAGTCGGCATCCATGAAGAGAGCTCGACTCAAAAGAAAGTCGAATTTGATCTTGTCATTGCAGGCCAGACATGGATGAGGAGTATAGCCTCGGGCATACTCGCGGCAAAAATAGTCCACCACGTGGGCCCTGAACTCACGCTCGAAGTTCTGCACATAGTGGGGCACGCCTATGCGTTGGCAAACCATGCGAGCGTCATCCACGTCTTCTACAGAGCAGCATCGCCTATTGAGGGGGGGAAGGTCGTCACGCTCCACCGTCCACAGGCGCATAGTTACGCCTATTACGTCGTAGCCCTCCTCCTTTAAGATTAATGCCGCCACCGAAGAATCCACCCCTCCGCTCATGGCTACTACGACTCTTCCCTTACTCAAAATCTATCCCTCCCTCCTGAGCCTAGCATATGAGGCGACACCTTTCAACATAGACGTAAGTCCCTCTATAGCATCTCTGAACCCGGGGTTACAAACCAGCCCAAAAAAGGGAAGGGCCTCTTTGAGGAGGCCCTTCCCTTAGATATATGCCTATATGCAACACTAGGTTGCTGAAGCGCCCGCCGGGGAACGAGTGGGGGCTGCCCGATCTTGTGTGCGACTGATACCTATGCGTCGCGCTATTATGACCTTCTGGACCTCGACCGCTCCGCCAGGGTGCTGCAGTACAAGGCTGCCGCGCTGCATCTTCTCAGGCTGACCTTTCATGGGAGCATAGGGATCTTCGCTCCTCAACAGAGAGTATGGCCCCATGATATCCCTGCCCCGAACTGAGTTAGTCAAACGATAATCCTTCTCGAATAAACGCATCTGGGAGCCGTGATAGCTCATCTCCATATGGCTCTGGTGCATCCAGTACATTCGCTTTTGGAAAAGGGTCTTAATATGGGCGTCATTGTAGGCCGCTATAGCATTCTGCTGAACGAGAGGGTCGCTTCCCAAGGTCTCGCCCATCCGTTTCGCCTCCCGGACATACTGCAACAGGTCATCCACGTCCTGATCCGTGGTAGCCGCTGCACCTCGACCACCATGCTCCCCTTCCAGGGTACTCCCCAGCACTTGCCATCCCTGATGGTCACCACCTATAAGATGGTCTCCGGGGACTCGAACGTTGTCCATGAAAAACATGGCATGGCTCCGGCCGTTCAGAAGGTTCTGTCTCACCATCGTTAGTCCCTTATTGGGGTATGGGATCATGAAGAAGCCCAGATTTCTGTGGCGAGGAGCATCTGGATCTGTCATGATGGGCGCAGCTAGAAAGCCAGGCCCGCTTAGGCCGCCAATGAAAACCTTCTGACCAGTGATGAGCCAGTCGTCGCCATCTCTCACAGCCCGGCTCAGGATGTTAGCGGCATCAGACCCGGACTGGGGCTCGGTGATGCAAACGCTACCCGTCGTCTCACCCTTCAGAATAGGTGTAAGAAACTTCTGCTTCTGCTCCTCGGTCCCCCAAGCCATAAGGGAGCCGAAAAAAGCTGAGTTGGTAAATGACCCTCCAATTACGCCTGCGCTAGTGAATTCCTCATGAATGATGGTATCGTACTCTGCAGTGAGGCCTCCACCTCCGTATTTCTTGGTGAGAGTCGGATATAGCCAACCCTTCTTCGCTAACTTTGGGGCCATGGACCGCCAGAATTTGTACTGCTCGTCAGTTACTTCACCATATGCCTCCCGGTAGCGTCTCCTCATGGCCTCTGGAACGCTCGTGTCTATCCAGTCCTTTACCTCTTTTCTGAACTCTTCCTGCTCTTTGGTATAGATGTAATGAAAATCCATACTCTCCTCCTTCCCGTCAGCTTGCGCTACAGATTAACATCCGTTTCTTATTCCAGCTGCCTAAATAATCTAACTCTCGACGCCCTTTGTCAAGCCCTCGTCAAGCGATACTTTTTGGAGCAAAGAACACATCTCCTTGTTAATACAGCGCCTTAGCCCCGGCACATCGTGCCTCGCAGCGAGATTGCTTTTAGCGAAGCGACTCTTTGCAGAAGACAGGTTAGGCCTTGATCTTAGTGAACACTGGCTTCCAGTTCTCGTGGAGTATCTTTTCCATGCGGTCTTCTGGGATGGTAGGATACCCCATCTGCTTCAGTCCGGGGTTGATATTGCGAAACCCCTCCAGGTGCTCCTTGGGGACTGACACATCTGTGGCCCATAGCAGCTTGTTGTGGTTCCTTGCCGGCGTGCTGAAGTAGATGAGGAATGGCTCGTATGCATGGGCGAAGGGATAGAATACAGGAGGAGCATTGACGCCAGCGCTCGGCTTCCGTGCTCGCCCAGGCACCCCAGAGATATCGGAGTAGAGATTGGCGTGTTTGGCCATGAGGTCGGTGGCTTCATGGAAGTAGGGGTGCCCAAAGTGACAGAGAATGACCTTGAGTTCAGGAAAGTTGAGGCAAACCTCGTCCAGGGCCGATAGGTCTCCCCCGTTCTTCAGTCCTGCCATCGAGGCACCCACGATTCCAGCGTGAATCATCACAGGAACGTCGTATGAGCGGGCTACCTCGTACACCCGGAAGCACCTGGGATCGTCGAGGCGTACGTGCTCATACATGGGACCAACCTCACCGATGGCCACGGCACCCAGGTTCTTGATACAATGCTCTGCCTCCACCGGCGCACTAGCATCGGTCAATACGACCGCCGCGCCCCAGTAGAGCTTGCCGGCATGGGGCTTCACGGCCTCGGCTATATCCTCGTTGGGTATGTCCGAGCCATTGGTCGTCAAGGCCTTCAGTCCCAGGGCGATTCCTTTATCTGTGCCCGACTCCTTCATTTCCCGCAACAGCCTCTCTATAGAACGATCAGCTCTCTGTCTTAGCTGCGCCTCGGTCTGGCCCATTGCCTTTGCACTCCTGACCATAGCATTGGCATCGCCGCCGGGGAGGTGGTCTGGATATTTCCTGTAGTGCAGATGGCAGTCAAGAATCATGTCTCCTCCTTCAAATGTTCTTCCCCACTGGCTTACCTGAAGCTCCTTTATCGTGCCTCAGCTCACTGTAAAGCATCAAGAAAGTTCCCTGAAACTTCTGCAAGGGTTCCCTTCTTAAGGCTGGTAATAGCACATCGGTGCAGCGTTGTCAACTGGCCTTGATTCTTGGCATAGCGGCACTCAGCTGAGCCCTGCAATCAACTGACGCACGCCAACGAGTGCCATGGCCACGGACAGGATCGGCAGTATCACTTTAGCATCGACTCGCCTGCCAAGATAGACGCCAAGCTGGGCCCCAAATAGTGCCCCGACTCCGAGGAGGGCAGCTCGCCGCCAACCTTCGTGAATCGCTCCAGAAAAGAATAGGGTCGAGATAGCGGTAATCGAAGTGAAAACCAGCACTAGCAATGCCGTTGCGCTAGCGACCCTAAAAGGTACTTTTAGGATAAATGTCAGAGCCGGCACGTGAATCACACCCCCCCCAATCCCAAAGAAGCTGGAGACGAATCCCGCCACTGGGCTGACCACTAATGCAATTATTGTGTCAACGTAAAACCTGTAGATTGGTCCCTTTCGCTCCCGGATCTCCCTGTTCGGTTCATGTAGAAGAGACTGGTCCTGGGCTCCGACTTTCCATCTTCTCCAAAGAACATACAATGCGCCAAAAATAAGCAGCACACCAAACATACTTTCAAAAGACTCCCTACTTACTACCTGTGCGGTCGCCGACCCCGCTATAGCTGCTGGAACCGCCCCGGCAACCAGCAAAACCGCGGTTCGGAAGTCTATGCAACGCGCTGCCAAATTGCCGATGGTTGCAGAGGAGGCATTCAAGAAAACCACGGTGAGGGAAATTGTAGTAAGGGCAGCCGGAGATGCCTCCGGGAACAGGAAGATGAGTATAGGTACCAGGATGAAACCACCCCCCAACCCCACCATTGTCCCCAACGCCGCAACGGCTCCTCCCAGTATAGGGAGGAGGACGAAGTGCAAAGGGGTCAGAGAGAAAGTCATGTCCTGGTTTCCATGTTAGACCTCGCCGACCCTCTGGCTATCTGGTCCTGATTGGCCCCTCCAAATCATGTGTCCCGGCAGACCAGCAAAGTAAGGCTGCCACCCTCGCAGGAATAATACCACTTGAGAAGCCAAATACCAAGCCTTCAACATTTGGTGAGCCTCAACACTCCAAAACAATGACATCTAGCATAGTCATCTTCCATCCCCGACGGCAGAGCAAGGAGTTTAGGGTAGCGCCCATCCCAGATGTGAACCCTTAAATACGAACTTCGTATAGGAGCCAGCGTAACCATTACGTGTTACCGCCATATAGAAATCCTTGACACGGATACATTTGTGAAAAATGCCACAATATTGACAAACCACCATTTTTATGTTATATGTCGGGCAAACCATAAGAAAAGGGTAAAGAATGCTTAAGCATAGAGTGTTGGGCCTTTCAATACTACTGGTGTTCGTAGCAACTCTCACTATCGCCGGCTGCCGCGCCGCCGCACCAACGGCGACACCCGTGCCGCCTACTCCAACCAAGGCTGCCGCTCCCACAGTAGCCCCAGCGCCAGCTCCAACAACTGCGCCAGCGCCCGCAGTCACAAGAGCACCAGCCCCAACGGCAGCGCCTACGGCTACCTCTGTTCCTGTAGCGCAGCTAAAGCTGCCCAAGATTGTTTCGGACTTAATAGCTAGATATCCCGGTATCTATTATTATACGGAGTTGCCCCTGCCCGCCACCCAGCCCAGATACGGCGGGACCTACACGATTAGCGCCATCTCCCCCGACGCCTCCAGCATTGGTACACCCCACTGGGACTTCAGAGCAGGCGGAGTCTTCACCTCAGGTAACGGCGGCGCGTGCTACGCGGGCCTCCTGAGGACCAGCACGGACCGCTTCCATAACCGGGTGACTCACGAAGTTCTTCCCGACGCCGCCGAGTCCTGGAAACGGTTGGACGATCTCACCTGGGAGTTCAAGCTCAACCCCAACGTCTTCTGGCACGACATCGCACCCGTTAACGGCCGCCGGGTTACTGCCGAGGATGTGAAGTTTGGCATCGAGGACCTTCGGGACAACAGCGTCTTTGCAGGCACTTTCAAGATCATTAGCGAAGTTATTATCAAAGACCCCACCACCATAGTCCTTAAAACCAGCCAGCCCTACGCCCACCTTCTAACCGTCTTCGCCGACGCTTCCCACAGGTTTGTCGCCCCGGAGGTGGCTAAGCAGCCGAATGGCGCCAAGCCCTGGTGCGTAGGCTTCGGGCCCTTTAAATTGGTCGAGTTCCAGCCCAACGGACCCTGGGCTGCGGTGAGACACCCCAAGTATCATATCAAGGGCCACACCGGCTTGCAGCTACCCTATCTCGATCGCGTTGAGCAGGTCGGAATCGGCGACGCCGCTGCCGCCATCGCCGCCTTAGCGGTGGGGAAAATCCACTCCACCACCGTTTATGACTACAAACAAGCGGCAGTAATCATGGAAAGGTGCCCCAAGTGCGGGGGCATGGCGGTCCCTAACGTTCCAGCCAACAATCGGCGCTTCACTATGCGCCTGGACAAGGAACCATTCAGCGACGTGCGGGTGCGCCGCGCCATCTCCATGGGCATGGACCGCCAGGCGATAATAGACACCGCCTTTTACGGCGCCGCGTTCGTCTCCCAGCAGATCCCCATAGACGCCATGGGCCTGTCTGTCCCTCCTCTCCCTAATGAGCGAGGCAAGTACCTCCAGTTCAATCCAACCGAGGCGAAGAGACTGCTGGCCGAGGCTGGCTATCCTAACGGCTTTGATACGGTCATGGATATAAGTGCGAGTTTCCGGGGCCAAGAGTTGTCGGCACTGGAGATAGCCCAGTTCCAGTTGAAATCGAACCTAAATATCAATGTCAAGTTTAACCCCCTGGAGGGTCTCGCCTTTAATAAAGCTCTCTCTGGCAAGAGCTACCAGGCGATGATCAACGATTCCGCTTTCTCGGCCACCACCTCCTGGGATGCCATCGTCTTCTCCAGAATGCACTCCAAGTCGGCCACCAACTTCTACTTTATCAACGATCCCGAGATGGACAAGTGGGCCGAAATCTCTCGGACATCCTTCGACCCGGCAAAACAGCGAGAGGCTTTCAAGAAGCTCTTCGACCTGGAGGAGGAGAATATCTATCGTATAAACACGGTAATGCAGTACGTAGTCCAGATGTGGAACCCATCGGTGGAAAACCTCTCAGGCTCCCTGTACGGCTTTATCAACAACTTCATCAGCCGTACTTGGGAGTCTGTCTGGCTAACGGATTAGGCCAACAGGAGTCCGTAATAATAAGGAGATAAAAAAGACTAAAGGTTGAAAAGTAAATAAAGGGGGGTAAACGATGCTGAAACATAGACTTCTGGGACTTTCGATACTATTGCTCTTTGTAGCAACGTTGGCTTTTGCCGGCTGCCGAGCAGCCCAACCCACGGCGACACCCGTGCCGCCTACTCCAACCAAGGCTCCCGCGCCAACGGTGGCCCCAGTAGCTCCAGCGCCTGCGGCAACAACTGCGCCGGCGCCCTCAGCCACAATAGCACCGGCCCCAACGGCAGCGCCTACGGCTACCTTTGTTCCCGTAGCGCAGCTAAAGTTGCCCAAGATCGTTCTGGACTATCTAGCTAAATATCCCACCATCTATTATTATACAGAGTTGCCTCTGCCCAAAACCGAACCAAAATACGGCGGAAACTACGTATTTAGCGCCCTCTCCCCCGACAGCCCCAACATCGGCACCGGCCACTGGGACTTCAGAGTCGGCGGGGTCATCGGCTCGGGTGGCGGCGGCTGCTACGCGGGCCTCCTGAGCACCAACGTGGACCGCTTCCATAACCGGGTGACCCACGAGGTCCT
>JACQTT010000034.1 GCA_016210665.1 Chloroflexota bacterium
AGCATGAAGCGCATGTGGTCTCGGTCCTCTTTGTCAGCGTACTTGAGCACAATGTCCAGGGTCTCGTCTGTGTTGCTGAAAGAGAACTCCAGCCCCTTCATCGTGGCCTTTAAGAACCGCCTCACCATATCGGGGTCCTTTTCTATCAGGTCCTCCCGAGTTATATAGGTCAGGCCCAGAGTAGGCACACCGTAGTTCGCCGCATCGAAGGCCTGAACCTCAAAGCCCAGCTTCCGCAGGACATCAGGCTCGTTGGACTTGAAGACGGCAAGGATGTCCACCTTCTTCTCCGTCAAGATGCGGGGGTCGAATCCAACGGAAACCTCCTTGATTTTAGAGCGATTGACCCCCTCGGCTTTAAGAATAGCAAGATAGTCGGGGGGCACGCTCGTCTTGTAGCCAAAGACCTTGCCCTCCCAGTCCTTCGGGGACCGGATACCAGAATCCTTAAGGGTAATGAAGGCCTGCTGCCCCCGCTGTCCAAAGAGGGCGATGGCCACGATAGGGAGCCCTGGGTCGGCCCTTCGTTTCAACACCGAATTGCCGTCAGAGGTGGTAAAATCCACGTCGCCGGCCACGAGAAGCTTCAGATGTTCACCCGTTGAATGGGTTATGTTGACATCTAACCCTTGTTCCTTGAAATAACCCTTCTCCTGGGCTACGTATGCCGCCACGAAAGGAAGGTTAGCCTGGGGCTTGAATCCTGCCATAAAAGTAACCTTCTTTAGAGTGGACTCCTCCTTTGCGCATCCAGTAAGAACAGTGGCCACGGCCAGGGTCAGGGCCACATAGAATAAAATAATATGCTTCTTCACTCTATCCATACCTCCGAAGATTTCTCGCCATGTCCAGGGGGTGTCACGAACCTTGATGTCGTAACTTCATAGCTTACCATCGCCCCATAAACGACGATTCGTGCCAAAAGAGTACCCGCCTCTCTATCAGGGAGACTAGTAAAGTCAAGCCGATGCCAATGAAGGCCAGGGTGAAAATCGCCCCAAACAGAGTCGGCATGTCCAGATTGCTATGGGCCACGATGATTACGCTCCCCAGGCCTCGATCAGCAGTAAACCACTCCCCCACAACGGCACCGATAACCGAGAGGGGAATGGAAACCCGGAAGGCAGCAAAGAGATATGGCATGGCACTTGGCACACGCAGCAGCAGGAAGACCTCACGCCTAGAGGCTCTCAAAGAGCGCAAGAAATCCAGCGCTCCAGGGTTCACCGAGCGGAATCCTGTAACACCATTGACCAAGGACGGAAAGAAGGTTATGAGGGCGGCTATGAATATCTTAGGCATGACTCCAAATCCAAACCAGATAACCAGGAGAGGAGCCACCGCCACAATGGGCGTTACCTTCACTAGAACAGCCAAGGGCAGCAGACTACGTTCCAGAAAGCGCGAGTGCGCCATCAGGGTAGCGCCGAAAAGGGCTACACCGGCACCCAGAACGAAGCCGGCCATGGCCTCGCCCAAGGTAACAGCACCCTCCCTAGCGAAGAAGCCCAAGTCTCCCCAAAGGCGGCTCAGGACATCTGAGGGCGCAGGCAGTATGTATATAGGTATATCTTTGAATCGAACCCAAACTTGCCATCCAATTGCTGCGAGTACCAGGGCGAAGGCCGAAGGGATCACGTAACTCACAGCCAAGCCAAGGATGCGGAAACGACCTCCATGCAAAGCTAACCTCTTGCTTGGATACGCAGCTCTAATTTCCTGGACTATCTCATCTACTGAAATTTGCTCCATTCTTAACTCCACCCATTAGAAGGCTATGCAACAGATTAGAGTAATCGAGAAACGCCTCCCCCCTCTCCAGGCCTTCCGAGCGAGGACGTGGAAGATTTATGTCAACCACAGTCTTTATTCGTCCCGGCTGGCTGGAAAGCACAGCCACTCGGTCTGACAGGATAATTGCCTCGATGATGCTGTGGGTCACGAATACCACCGTTTTCTTTTCTCGATCCCAGATGCGGAGCAGTTCGTAACGCATCGTGGCGCGAGTTATCTCGTCCAGAGCGCCAAAGGGCTCGTCCATCAACAGCAGGGCTGGGTCAAAGGCCAGGGCTCGGGCCAGAGCTACTCGCTGCTGCATACCCCCGGACAACTGGAACGGATAATAGTTCCGGAATCGCCCTAATCCCACGAGACTCAACATCCCCTCAGTGGTGTAGCGAGTATCACGATGGTGCCGGTTATTGACCTCTAGTGGCAGGCAAATGTTATCTACGACCGTGCGCCAGGGCAAAAGGGAGGGCTCTTGAAACACGAAGCCCAGCGCCTTGTCAGCCTGGGCCTCCCTGGGGCTTCTCCCGTTGACGGCAACCGAGCCCGACGTGGGTTCTAGAAGGCCCCCAATAATACGCAAAAGGGTGGACTTACCGCAGCCGCTTGGCCCCAATATGGAGATGAACTCACCGCGCCCTACTTCCAGAGTAATATCCTGTAAGGCAATCAACTCTTCCTGAGGTGTTACGAACCCCTTGCTCACCTGTGCAATGCTCAGGTGAGCCTCTCCATTTGCCCGGAACGAACCGTTATGAAGGGTCATCGCGTCTATTTCCCTTTCCTAGAGACAAGGGGAGTAGTTATACATTTAGCAATCAAGGTGCTCCACGCAAGTTAGTAGTATAATGCAAGTCAGTTGCCTCTTGTCAAGCCCTGTGCTAAAATTCTGGCCAGGAGGGGCCAAGAAATTGCCCAAGACCTACCCTCAAGCAGACCCCATCGCCAAGGTCCTGGAGGTAATAGGCGAGCGATGGACTATATTGATACTCCAGGATCTCCTCCGCGGCAACCATCGTTTCGCCGAGCTAAGGGAGTCGGTGGAGGGAATAGCTCCAAACGTCCTCTCTAGCAGGCTGAAGATCCTGGAGAGGCACGGCATTGTGGAACGTAAGTTTTACAGCGACCATCCTCCCCGCGCCGAATACTTCCTTACCAGAAAGGGCCATGAGCTAGGTCTCGTCGCTGGTGCCCTGGCCACATGGGGAGCAAAGCACGTATCGGATGACACCTTCCTCACCCACACCGAGTGCGGGACTCAGATTCAGGTCGTGTACTACTGCCCCACCTGTCAGTCCCAGGTGCGAGGGGCCCTGGTTCGTCTCGTGGAACGAGAAGAACCCACACAAGCACCCGGTAGCGGTACCGGTTGAGGGTGCAGGGAAGGCACCAAATCTGTGTTATTAAGGCAGCTATACAATTGGGCGTTTCTCAGAGATCCGATTTCATGGCGTGTGGCTGGCATCCTGTTAGTTGTATTCATGCTCGTGTCGTTCCTGACCTGTAGCGCGATTGTCGAAGGCTTGACTAAAACGTTAGGATTAGGATGCGGGAGATACTTTTGGCATTGGGAGTTCTGGAAGGCTACGTTCATTGCCTATCTTTTAGTGGCCTGGGTTGGCGGTACCTTAGCGATGCTATTGTTTACCGAGGTCAATCGCAAATTCCTCCATGCAATGGGCTTGACTCAGCGACCTCGGGCCAACATATTGCGCCCAATGTTCACAGGTCTAATCGAGCGCACGCTATTCACCACCTTGGCTATTATTCTGTTTAATCCTAGCTTGCCGTTGTCGGTCGCTACAGCACTCGTTACGACATTTGGCATCTACCTGGGAGTCAAGCAGTTCTCACGTGAAGAGCGAACCATCAGGCCGGAATATGTTTCCCTGCACGCTATCTGGGGGTCTGGAGTATCGCTAGGGCTTGCAGCCTTGGCGGGATGGGTCTTTTGGCAAGTAGTGGCCCGAGGCTAGAAGCCCTGAGCCTGGACACCAGGTCAGGTCGCAAAAAGTTCGAGTGCTGACCAGCAAAGATTCAAACTCCTGGCTTAGCCTTGCAGGCATCGCCCCACTTACACCACCGTAACGCCATCCAATCCTTGCTCACAGTCCAAGAAATATCGCACGTATTGCTTGCCCTGTCCTTACTTAAGCTCTGCACGAGTAGCGGCATAGCTCCTACACTCTACACCTCTGCCGCCACCTTCTCCATATAGGCGGAGAGCATCTCGCTGGCCTGCACTACCCGCGACTTCTGGACTTTACAAAAGACGATGGCGCGCTCGGCGCCGTTAGCCCGGGGAGCCAGGCTAGGTTTCAATTGAGGCGAATGCTAGATAATAGCTACGCGCAGGCGTCCCTCGCCTCAACGTGCCCTACCCATTCCCGCCCAAAACTAACCTTCTCACTAATGTACCGCAGGAATTAGCTGTCTTAGAGCCATTCCTACTGCGTCCCAAATCAGGTATTGAGCTGCCTTCTACCCACCCTATTGACTTGGGACGTAATTCTTTCTATTGTCTTCTTAGTTTGGCTTGACTTGAAAGGAGGCAGCATGCCCAAATTAGACCTTTTCCTGTTTCAGGACCCACCTTATCCAACCTGGCTAGAAATGGCCAAGGTGGCCGACCAGCACGGCTTTAAGAACCTTTGGCTTATCGACTCCACCGATGTTTATCCCGACTACTTTGTGCAGTCGGGACTTTACGCTACCAATACATCTCACATCCGCATTGGGCCCGGTGTAACTAACCCTCGAACCAGACACCCACGAGTAACGGCCAACGCCATGCTGACAATCAATGAGATATCCCGCGGGCGCGCCATCTTGGGAGTTGGGTCAGGAGATCACGCCGTCAAGACCCTGGGCTGGAGGCGGGCTAACGTCTCGGAGATGAAAGAGGCGGTCCAGATCTGGCGGGAGAAGTTCAGGCAAAAGGGGGCAGATATACCCATATACCTGGCCGCTGGCGGCCCTATGATGAATGCTTTCGCCTTCAGTGAGGCCGACGGGATCATCGGCCTCGGTGGCAACACACCAGACAAGCTGCGGCGCTCGTACCAGAGGCTGGCCTCGGGTCTAAAGGAGGCGGGCCGGGATATCAAGAAGGTACCCTGGGTGACAAACCTCGGCTTCGCCACCGCCTACGACCGGCAGGTGGCCTATGACGATGCGCGTGGCCCCCTGGCTAGGCAAATCAAAGGCATGATCAAGGACCAGCCCCAAAATTGGCCCCCTGGTTTGGATCATCTGAAGGCAGATGCCGAGAGGGCAGCCAACGCTTACGACTATATGCACCACATGAAGTCCCACACCCCCCATGCGCAGCTAATTACTGACGGATTGGTAGAAGAGTTTTCGATAGCCGGGACCCCCGACGAGGTGCTGGCCAAGATCAAACCCCTGTGGGAAGAGGGTAAGCGCATAGAGGCGGAGGGCGTGGACCTTCACTTCAACGTCACCCCCGCCGGAATGGGCCGGGCAAGGAGCTTTGACCTCTTTATCAACCAGATCCTGCCAAAATTAGACTGATGTCACCCTCCAAGCCAGCGAAATAACGCGGCTTGACATGCCGTCAAGGGGAGGACGCAGGGAACTCACGAAGAGGAGTTCCATTAGGGGACCCTAAGCTTACCCAATGAAACCATCCGAGGAGGATAACATGCCTTGGGACATTGATCTTGCCCACACTAGCGC
This sequence comes from Chloroflexota bacterium, assembly GCA_016210665.1. Lineage (GTDB taxonomy): Bacteria > Chloroflexota > Dehalococcoidia > Lucifugimonadales > JACQTT01 > JACQTT01. The sequence continues at coordinate 5,488 of JACQTT010000034.1, forward strand.
CCAATTTGCGGCAAAACACATGGGCTTAGCAATGATAAAGGGATACTTCAGGAAATTGTCTTGCACCCTGGAAGTTGATGAGGATAACCTGGAGCATTCTAGCGTAGAAGCCGAGGTAGATGTGGATAGCATTGATACCAACAACGAAAGGCGCGACAACCACCTGCGTTCTGCCGACTTCTTCGATGTCGCTAACCATCCTAAGATCACTCTAAAGAGCCGCCACCTAGAGCCTGTGAAACAGGATAGGTACAGGCTCCACGCCGACCTGACCATCCGGGGAGCAACCCGCCAGGTCGCCTTCGATGTTACTCACCTGGGCACGATCACCGATCAACGGGGGAACAGGCGTATCGGCTTCAGCGTCGAGACGACGATAAACCGGAGGGACTTCGGACTGCCTTACAGCGCGGCTCTGCCGACCAACGTCTTGATAGCTGGCGATGTGGTGAAAATCTCCATTGAGGGAGAGGCGATAAAGAGAGCTTGAACGGGTAATAGCCACAGGCTCTTAGGATAGATTGGCGAACTGCTACTTTGGCTGCTTCGCACCGTGCTAGAGAAGATAAAGGTGCCAAAGCTGGATTTCATCACATTCTCCAGATAAGGAGTTATCATGCCCAAGCTTGACTTGATGTTTGCCCATGATATGGCCCATACCGACTCTACAGAGATGGTTAAGACGGCCGAAGTCCACGGCTTCAGGAACGCTTGGGTCTGGGACTCCACGGACGTCTATGACGACTACTTTGTGCTGTCGGGTATCTACGCCGTCAATACATCCCGCATCCGCATCGGCCCAGGGGTCACAAACCCACGCACCCGCCACCCCAGAGTCACCGCCAACGCCATGCTTACCATCCACGAAATATCCCGAGGCCGAGCCATCCTGGGGATCGGCTCCGGAGACCACGCCGTCAAGACCCTGGGCTGGAGGCGGGCTACCCTATCGGAGATGAAGGAGGCGGTCCAGATCTGGCGGGAGAAGTTCCGTCAAAAAGGTGCAGACATCCCCATATATGCAGCCATCGGCGGCCCCATGATGGACACCTTCGCTTTCCAGTATGCGGATGGGATAATCGGCGGTGGCGGCAATACCCCGGAGTCGCTGCGACGCGCGTACCAGAGAATAGCCGCAAGACTAAAGGAGGCGGGCAGGGACATCAAAAAGGTTCCCTGGCTGTCCATGGGAATGGGTTGCGCCATTTCCTACGACAGACGAGAGGCTCTAGACGATGCGCGAGGCCCCCTGGCCCGAATGCTCAAAGGTATGATTATCGACAGGCCAGGCACTTTTCCCCCGGCGTTAGAGCACCTGCGGGCCGACGCCGAAAGGGTGGCCAAGGCCTATGACTATATGAAACACATGAAGTCCCACGTTCCCCATGCTGAGTTGGTGACCGATGCCCTGGTGGAAGGTCTGAGCGTAGCTGGAACACCGGATGAGGTGCTACCAAAACTCAAGGCCTTGTGGGAAGAGGGGAAGCGGCTAGAAGCCGAAGAAGGCGCAGATATATGCTTTAGCGTCGGTCCGCCCGGAAAAGGGAAGAAGCGCAGCTTCGACCTGTTTGTCCAGGAGATCCTACCCCATCTGAACTGAAATAAAGGCAGAAACTCTATTACCATCACCATATTTCTGGAAAAGGAGGAGACATGCCCAAGTTCGACATATATATGTATCAGGATCCCCGCACTCCCCCCTGGCTGGAGTTGGCGAAGGCGGCCGACCAGCACGGCTTCAAGCACCTGTGGATGATCGACTCCACCGACGTTTATCCCGACTATTATGTGCATTCAGGCATTTACGCGGTCAACACCTCCCATATCCGAATTGGTCCCAGCGTAACCAACCCACGCACGCGCCATCCGCGGGTGACGGCCAACGCCATGCTGACCATCTATGAGGTCTCTGGTGGGCGGGCCATTCTAGGTGTTGGCTCCGGAGATCATGCCGTCAAGACCCTTGGCCAGCGGCGGGCTAACTTATCGGAGATGAAGGAGGCCGTCCAGGTCTGGCGGGAAAAGTTCCGGGAAAAAGGTGCCGATATCCCCATATACATCGCCATTGGCGGCCCCCTGATGACCGCCTTCGCATTCAGGGAAGCCGACGGCATAATCGGACTCAGAGGCAACACCCCCGAGACACTGTGGAGCTCGTACCAAAGAATAGCCGCAGGGTTAAAGGAGGCGGGCAGGGACGTAAAGAAGGTGACGTTGGTGGCTGGCATGAGTGCTGCCATCGCCTATGACAGGCGAGTGGCTTATGACGATGCGCGGGGCGTTGTGGCCAGGGGGATGTTACGCATGATCAAGGATCTGCCTCAGGAGTGGCCTCAAGGTCTGAACCATCTGCGGGCCGATGCAGAGAAGGTGGCCGAAGCGTACAACTATATGGACCACTTGAAATCCCACGTCCCCCACTCGCAGCTTGTGAGCGATGCGTTGGTAGAAGAGTTCGGAGGACCGGCCGGGACCCCTGCAGAGGTGCTGGCTAAACTCAAACCCCTATGGGAAGAGGGAAAACGCATCGAGGCCGAGGGGGTAGACCTCCACTTTAACGTCTCGGCCCCTGGAAAGGGCAAGAAGCGGAGCATTGAGCTGTTTATGCTGGAGATCCTCCCCCATCTGAACTGAAGCGCTCTCTCCCTGGGTGTGGGTATCTATGGCCCTATGTCCGACATATTCCTACGATTACCCCTAACCAAAAACAATAAGCCGAAGCCCCATAGCTTGGGAAGGCTTCGGCTTAGCTACACCCCTAGGAAAACTCTTGTCCAGGATCTATCTAATATACTAACCTACCCTCCTGTGCGCAACCTGGGGTCCAGAATATCACGAAGCGCATCGCCCAAGAGGTTGAAGGCAAGTACCACAATAACTATGGCGACACCCGGCCAAAGAGTGATCAAGGGCGCTTGAATCATGTAGCCTCGTGTCGATGTGTCCAGCATACGTCCCCAGGAGGGTGCCGGAGGGGGGGTACCCATCCCCAGGAAGCTCAAGGAGGCTTCGGCCAAAATAATCTGCCCCAACAGCACCGAGGCTACGATAATAGCCGGGGCGTACACCTGAGGGGCAATATGGCGCAGCATTACCCTAATGTTAGAACACCCGATAGCGCGGGCCGCCTCTACGTAGGTATTCTCCTTAGTAGTCAAAGTCTGCCCCCGGATTATCCTGCTGGTCCCCGTCCAAAAGCCTAAAAGCAAAGCTATGATGACGTTTGTGGTAGATTGTCCCAGTACAGCGACTATGGCCAGAGCCAACACCAAACTCGGGATGGACTGTATGGCATCTACCACCCTTTGACCTACCATGTCAACGACACCCATGAAATATCCAGTAACAAGGCCGTACAGAGTTCCAAACACGATGCCGATGCCCACGACGGTAAAAGAGATGGTAAGGGAGGTACGAGCTCCGTAAATCAGCCGACTAAGAATATCCCTGCCTGCCCCGTCGGTGCCCAGAGGGAATTGCTTGCTAGGGTTGGTCAACTGCTGTTGATTGTAGGGCCTCAATGGGTCATGAGGCGAGACCAGCGGAGCAAAGATGGCAGACAGAATGATCACCAAAAGGACTACGGCTGAAATTGCCCCCAGGGGTTTTTGACGGGCCACGCGCCCTAACCGCTTCAATCTACCTCTCATTTTGGCGCCCCGTGGCATCTCCAGCGCTACCGATTGACTAGACATCTCTTTGCCTCCTTACTCTTTTGCAGCCAGTTAAATAAGAGAACAGATCTTTTCAAGAGGTTTCTTCCTACGAGTATTTGATCCGAGGATCGAACCAGGCATAACTCAGGTCTACTAGAAAGTTCATCATGAGTACTAGCAGAGAGATGACCAGCACATTCGCCTGGAGTTGCACATAATCCCGCTGGGTTATAGATAGCAATGTCAACCTACCCAGTCCAGGAAGATTAAATATGCTCTCGATGATAACCGACCCCCCTAGCTGGAATGCTAGGCGAGTTCCTACGATGGTAATCACCGGGATAAAGGCGTTCTTTAACACATGACGCCAGATAATCATTCCTTCCGATAAGCCTTTTGCCCGAGCGGTGCGAACATAGTCCTGGCGGATCACCTCCAGTGTACTGGAGCGGATCATGCGCATAGCCGTAGTCGTCAGGCCCATTCCCAGAATCACTCCTGGCCAAAATAGGCTCTTGAAGTTGCCCCACGGACTCTCAAAAAGACCCTGATATTTAAGGGGAGGGAAATAGCCAAACCAGACGGCGCCGAACACTATAAACAGGGTTGCAAGCCAGAAGTTAGGTGCCGCAATGCCAAGAATCGCAATGACCCTCGACACGTAGTCCCCCACCGTGTCCTGGCGCAGCGCAGAATACAACCCGATGGGGATAGCTACCAGAGTAGCGACAAAATTCGCTATTATCGCGAGTTCGACGGTCAGGGGCAGGGTGCGTAATATCTCATCCCGGGCGCTGCGATAGGATGCCAGGGATATACCGAAGTCACCCCTAACTGCGCCCCATAGCCACTCAAAGTACTGGACATGAAAGGGCCTATCCAAACCGATCTGGTGACGTATCCGGTCCAGGTCGGCAGGGTCAACAAAGCCACCCTGGGCTATCTGAGCCAGCAAAACATCTCCCGGCACCAGCCGAATCAAGGCGGCCGTGATCAGAGTCACCAATATGGCCACCGGAATCATGGCCAATAAGCGCCGCGCCACGTATCTCCACATCTTCTTCCTCCTAATTTCGGACCAGGTTTGGAGCGCCTTTGCTACATTTCAGCTCTTCTAGGCTGATATTATACTCGATAAAACCTCTTTAAGATTGCTTTCACCTACTCTACCTCTGCCGCAATTAAAGTAGAGATTTAGGGCGCATTATACACAGTTCCCATCCCTTGTCAAGCTCTTGACCCAACTCCTTTATCACATTCAACGCCAGATATAAAGGTAACGCAAACTTTACACAAAATCTTACTAATATCGTAGAGTATCATTCCAAGTCCATCACTAGGCAGTGAAGAATCTACGGAATCTCCAGATTCTTCACGGAGTTTATCCCGAACGAGATTCTTCAGTCGCTTCGCTCCTTCAGAATGACAAGTGAAGGGCTCAGAATCACATGGCAGGGGATTTTCTGGGCAAAGCTCCGCGTCGGAGAGGGGTCGGGGGAGAGGTTCAGGTCTGGAGCCCCAGCAGCCGAGCGGCGTTTTCTCCCAGGACCAGTTCCTTGGCGCCGGGCTCCAGGCCGGACCCCTCCACCTGCCGCAGCATGCGCTCCTGGCGGACCAGCGGGAAGTC
>JACQTT010000036.1 GCA_016210665.1 Chloroflexota bacterium
CACCAGGCTCTGGGCTATCTCACTCCCATCCAGTTCCTCTCTAAAAGACAAATCCAAAAAGAGGAGGCAAAGTGTCACTAATCTACTGGACGAGTACAAATGCTTGACAACGAAATGGTTCTATGATAAGCTACCGTACCATAGTAAAGAGTAATCTGGGAGGGTTGTAACAACGTGGATGTTAGATTCCCTGAAAAGGGACCAATAGTTGAAGACAGAGGTATAGTTCAAGGCTCTGTTTGTGCGCACCACTGGATCATAGATAGCCCAATTGGGCCGATGAGCAGGGGCATTTGCCAATTCTGCAGGGAAGTAAGGGAGTTCAAAAACTACCTTGAGAACTCTTACTGGGACGACGGAGACGTAAGTCTGGATCAAGTATCCAGCGGCTCTCGTTATCCCGCAAGTATACCTTCTTTGGATGAAAGAGACCCAGAAGAGAACAGCTAGACCTCGGCATTACAGCCTCGACGATGTATCCTCCTCTTGTAACTCTGATACTCAGCTTCTTTTCGCCCAATATCCCAGGCAGATAGTTTTCCGCGTCTTAAATTCCACCTTTAATTAGCGGAACATGTCCTTGGAGGAGTCCATAATGAGAGGCTTAAGTCCCTCGTCACTATGAGTATAGCTGTAGCCCCTGATAATGGCCACAGGTACACTAATAGACTTGGCCATAACCAACTCAGAGGCCGAAGCTAACTCATCTACGACGGCTATCATGCTTACCTTTAGAATGCGGCCGTAGGCATCCGGTTTACCCCGATAGTCTTCCAGCGGGGCAATACCAGCTACCCCAATAGCCACATTTATTGCACCCTCTCGCCAGGGTCGTCCAAAGGTATCAGAGATAATCACTGCTACAGGGATGGGCAGAAGCCTCTGAATCTCGTCAAGAATTCGCCGGGCAGAGGCATCGGGGTCTTCTGGCAGAAGGCATACCAGATCTTCGCCAGGAATGTTAGAAGCATCTACTCCTGATGCCGCGCAGACAAAGCCATGTTTTGTCTCCGTGATAATATTGCCCTTATCCATCCTGACTATGCGTTTGGCCTCGCGTAGCATAATTTCGATGTGTCGTGGATCTCTTTCATTGTCTCGGGCAAATTGAAGTGCCAGAGGCGAGGGGTCTATCTCAGCCAGGCTTACGACTCTCCCTTCAGCCTTGGACACAATCTTCTGGGTGACCACTAAAACGTCATTTGCCTCAAGGGGCGTACCTTGCCTACTCGCGGCATCGGCAATGATTTTTCCCAAGCGCGCCCCCTTAACGATGTCAGGGATACCCGTAATACCTATTACGTCAAGACGTGGAATCATAGATAGCTCCTTTTGATGGGGATTGTATAGCATAGCCTTATCTAGATGTCAATTTAGCCTTAATAATATTACGTTAAGAAGAAACAATATGGTATGATAAGCCCCTAATGCAAGTATGGAGGGGGTTCTAATGGCTGACCAATTTGACGTATATGCAGACAACTTTACGATCACCGTCACACCTTTTGGTGTCAACCTGTCGTTCGGCGTGCGGGAGCCTCATCCTTCTACAGCAAGGGTTCCACAATCTACTCATCTAGGAACCATCCGCATGAGCACGGAACATCTCAAAACAATGATAATGATCATGCGTCGTCAAGTCCTACAAGTTGAAGAGGGTACTGGAGTTAAAGCAGAAGTGCCGCGGGAAATCTTGAATCAATTACAAATAGCCTATGAAGATTGGGCAGCTTTCTGGAAGAATCAATAGAGAAAGGTTCAATTCCATATTATGAAAGGGAGGGCGATCTAATGAGTACCATGAGCAACCAATTAAATGTACCCAAATTCTGGATAACCAATGCCCCTATGAACATTACTGTACACAAAGCCCTTAAAACACCGCTTCCTCGTGCTATAGAAACTCTTACAACGTTTCCTCTACTTGCTACTAGCGTGATACAAAACTGGCGTCTTAAGGCGACGTTGATGGTTCAATTGCGTCATAAACATAAGATGTGGTCAGCTACTACTTGGTTAGAAGGAGTAGCTGAATACGGTACTGGTAAAACGGCGGATGAGGCACTCGTTGACCTAATTGTTTCTCTTGGCGATTACCTTGAATCTCTTAAGAAACGTAAGGCAAGGCTTGGAGCATCAGCATTGGAGGAACTGAAACATCTCGAATCTTTGATTGAACGACTTGTAGGTGAATAATAGATGGATTATGCCGACCTTAGTGGCGCATTGACGTCAAAGGGGAAAGCAGATCCAGACCGAAGCGGCGACCACATCATATTCTATATAGAGGTAAAAGGCCGTATGTATCGCGCTACGAAGATATCCCACAATGCACGAGGTCAAATTGATGTAAACACCCTCGGTTTGATTGCGCGACAAATGAGGTTGACTTCCCATGAGTTACGAGATTTTGTTGGCTGTACGCTTAAGCGTCGAGATTGGCTCAGATTATGGTTGAGACGACCACCTCTACGAAGGGCAGTGCAATGAGCCATCGGGCAAGCTTCCTCACTGATATTATAGATTGCGTAGCCAACGCCTGAGCCTGACAAACAATCTCCGAGAGCATAGCATGTATACTCACCTTGTATGCCCTTCTCAACCTAACCTAATTCAATCTACGATCGGATTTAGACCAGACTCAACCATTAACCTGATCCCAACTCGTCACGAACAGCTAGGGAGGCGAGAGTGAAAGCTCTCAGGAGTCTTCTGTTTGTCCCAGGAAATCGACAGGACATGCTGCAAAAAGCCCAGGCCTTAAGGCCCGATGCCCTCATCCCCGACATGGAAGACTCTGTAACTGCGGCTGAAAAAAACAAGGCCAGGGAGACCGTAGCTTTTATGCTTGCCCCTCTGAACCAGGCAGGCCACACGCTTATTCCCAGGATAAACTCCCTGGGCACCGGTCTCCTCGAAAAGGACCTGGAGGCGGTCATTGGGCCAAATATCTATGGCGTCTCTGTAGGCAAATTCGATTCGGCTCGTGACGCACAGCAGGTAATCTCCATTGTAGAAGTACTGGAGCGCAAGGCAGGTCTGGAGTCGGGCAGAATCAAACTGATACCCTGGATAGAGACGGCCAAGGCCATAGTTAACGCCTACGAGATATGCTCCGCATCGCCACGAATTATTGGAGTGGCCTTCGGTGCCGAGGACTTCACCGCTGACATGGAGATCCCGCGCTCCGAGGAAAGCGCAGAAATCGTCTATCCTAGAAGCGTAATCGGCACAGCCGCCAAAGCTGCCGACGTCATGGCACTAGACACCCCGTATCCCAATTTCCGGGACGCCGAGGGCCTCAAACGAGACTCCTTCGTAGCTCGCCAGTATGGATTCAAAGGAAGGTTCGCCATTCATCCGACACAGATAGAGACGATTAACAGTATATTCTCGCCCGCTCCTCAAGAGGTGGAGTATGCTAAACGTGTGGTGCAGGCTTTTGAGGAAGCGGAAGCTCTAGGAAGAGGCGCAACATCGCTGGATGGCAAGCTGATTGATGTGCCAATAGTCAAGCGCGCCCAAAAACTCCTCGCGCTAGCCGAGTCCATAGACCAGCGCAAGGCCACCTGGAGTTAGCCGGTGGCCGGTGACATTATAAGACTGGAAGGCATGGTCTTCTACGGCTATCATGGCGTCACGACTGCTGAGAGGGAAGCCGGCCAGCGTTTTATAGTTGACGTAGAAGTGGAGACGAACCTAACCGCGGCGGGGGAATCAGACAGCCTTCAGGACACTGTGGACTATACGCGGCTTTTCCATATCGTAAAGAGGGTCATAGAAGGGCCAAGTAGAAACCTTCTGGAGAGCCTGGCCCAGGCCATCGCCCAGGAGACCTTGCAATCTTTCCCTGTGAACGCTGTTGCGGTCAAGATCACCAAGCCCCATGTACCGATCAAAGGCAGTATCCTGACTGGAGCCAGCGTGGAGATTAGCCGTCATAGAGAGGGTTAAAAAGCGCCCAGTCTTTTCCTTGCTACAGGCAGGCTCTTTTATCTACTCCCTACTCCCCATACTTGTTCAAGGATTAGACTTGTCCGCCATCGCCAAAGGCCATAATGAGGCAAGGAAACTCTTGCATATTATGTAAGGGTAATGAACAATAGATGCAAAAGCCATCCTGGCCTTTGCAGGGGTAGCAAGCCTTGCTAATATGCCTTATCCTCAATGACACCAACACGAATTAAACAGATAAACCTGTGGAGAAGAACATGGCAAAAAGCAAAAAACCCGAAACTGTTAGCGAACTCCAACGAAGCGGATACCAAACCGTAAGTGTGAGGACAGAGCTACGCAAAAACCTGATCGAAAAGATCAAAACGGGGCAGACCCTGTTTCCCGGAATCGTCGGCTATGATGAGACGGTCATTCCTCAATTACAGAACGCTATACTAGCCGGCCAGGACGTGGTTTTCCTGGGAGAACGAGGCCAAGCCAAGTCGCGCCTCATACGGAATCTGGTAAGCCTCCTGGATGAAGAGATCCCATATATAGCCGGCTGCGAGATCAACGACAACCCCTATCAACCCATCTGCCAGGCCTGCCGGGACAAGGTGGTCGAGCTAGGGGATAAGGTTGAGATCGCCTGGCTCCCCAAAGAGGAGCGATATGCCGAGAAACTCGCTACTCCCGACATATCTATTGCAGACCTTATAGGCGAGATCGATCCCATTAAAGTCGCCGAAGGCCGTTACCTTTCGGACGAGCTTACCATCCACTACGGCCTCATTCCCAGAACGAACAGGGGCATCTTCTCTATCAACGAGCTGCCTGACCTGGCAGAAAGGATCCAGGTGGGACTGTTCAACCTCATGGAAGAGCGAGATGTACAGATAAAGGGCTATAGGATACGGTTACCACTAGACGTGTACGTAGTGGCAACTGCCAACCCAGAAGACTATACCAACCGAGGGCGCATTATTACGCCTCTGAAAGACCGCTACGGCGCCCAGATACGAACCCACTATCCCAGAACATCCGACGAGGAGATAGAGATTGTAGAGCAGGAACGCTCCCGCTTTGCCGATTCCGAAGAGAATGTCAAGGTCCCTGTGTACATCAAGGATATTATCGCCGAGTTCACCTCTCTAGCCCGGCGTAGCCCGGATATCAACCAACGCTCCGGCGTCAGCGTCCGAGTCTCCATTGCCAACTATGAAACCCTAGTCAGCAACGCCTTCAAGAGGAGCCTTCAACATAAAGAAGGTTTCGCCGTTCCTCGTATCAGCGATCTTCCTGCTATCCTGGCCTCCACAACAGGCAAGATTGAGTTGGAGAGTGTGGAAGAGGGTCGAGAAGCGAGAATCATCGAAGAGCTTACTAAGAAGGCCGTACTGAATGTCTTCGGTAGGTATTTCAACGTACGAGATTTCGATACCCTGATCCAGAAGTTCGAGCAGGGCCTGGCGGTGGAAACTGGCAGCGACATCCCCTCAAAGTCCTATAAACAGCTCTTGAAGGATTTGGAGGGGATCAGCATCGCCTTAGAGCGCTTGCAGGTTAAAGATGAGCCAGCAGCCATTGCCTCAGCCATCGAGTTTGTCTTGGATGGACTTCACCTTAGCCGCAAGCTCAATAGAGACCGTGTAGAGGGAAGATTCAGGTATAGAAGTTAGTTAGTATGATCGTCTATCGCTACTCTAGATGGGACGGAGGCCAGCAGGTCTTTCCCCTGGACGAAGATGACGTGATGAAGGATCTCTCCGAGCATCTTTTGGTCCAGGGAGATCTCCCTTCTGCACTGCGTGCTATGATCCATCGTGGTATAAAGGGTCGCCAGGGCCAACATATACCCGGACTACAGGAATTCCTACAGCGCCTTCGTAACTTGCGCCAGAAGGCTCTGGCAAAATACGACCTGAACTCACTCCTTCAGGACATCCAGAACCGACTCCAAGAAATCGAAAAGCTGGAGAGGGAAGGGATCCAGAGACGCCTGAGGGAGGTCAGAGAGCGCTACCAGGAACAACTCTTCCAGCAAGAAGGCTCCCTGGTGGATAAAGAACAGCTCATTAAGTTAATGGAGCGCCTGGCTCAGCGAAACCTGGATTTCCTGGATGGCCTACCCAGCGATCCCGCTGGCAGGATTAACCAGCTTCGCAACTACGAATTCATGGACTCCCAGGCCAAGGCAAAGTTTGACCAACTCATAAAAGAGCTCCAAGAAAAGGTGGTTAATAGCTACGTTGAAGAGCTTTCCCAGCGCCTTCAAGGGCTAGGCCCACAGGACGTGCAGCTCTTAAAAGAGATGCTTCAAGACCTCAACCAGATGCTGGAACAGCGCATCCGGGGTGAACAGCCTAACTTTCAGCAGTTCATCGAGAAATACGGAAACCTTTTTGGGACTAACCCTCCCTCTACTCTAGATGAACTTATCCGTGTCATGCAGCAGCAGATGTCGCAAATGAAGTCTCTTCTGCAGAGCATGTCCCCCCAGGCACGCGAACAGCTGCAAGAGCTGTTGGATTCAATGCTCAGTGACCAGAAGCTTCAAACCGAGATGGTCCGCCTGGCAGCTAATCTGGAAACCCTTCAGCCTATGGGCAATCTGCGCCAGACCTACCTCTTTCAGGGCGATGAATCCCTAACCCTCGATAAAGCGATGGTACTCATGGAAACGTTCCAAAAAATGAATGAGCTAGACAGGCAATTGCGTCGTGCTGAGCACGACTCTAATCTCTCTGAGGTTGCCCCTGATCTTCTGGAGGAAATCCTGGGAGACGGAGCCTCCAAAGAGCTGGAGCAACTTAGCCAGCTTACTAAGCTATTGGAAGCCGATGGGTTCATAAGAAGGGTGGGCAACCGATTCGAATTGACCCCCAAGGGGATGCGAAGAATCGGGCAAAATGCCTTGCAAGAGATATTTTCCTATCTGAAACGCGACCGCATTGGCTCGCACTTGGCACATCACAGGGGTGGGAACGGCGAACCTATCGAGGATACCAAGAAATACGAGTACGGCGACTCATTCAATCCCAACTTGCACAAGAGCCTGATGAACGCCTTCCTCAGAGAGGTTTCGGCTAAAGATTCAAGCACATTGGCTAAAGGTGTGCCAATTCACCTTAAGCAGCAAGATTTTGAGGTTTACCAGACTAACCAATTTGTCCAGTCTTCCACCGTGCTCCTGATAGACTTGAGCCTCTCCATGGCCATGCGAGGTAATTTTATCGCCGCCAAAAAGGTTGCCTTAGCTCTGGACAATCTTATCAGAACTCGGTTCTCCAGAGACACCTTATATACAGTGGGTTTCTCAACCTATGCCCGTGAGGTAAAACCAGAGAAGCTCCCCCATCTGACCTGGGATGAGTTTGATCCCTATACTAACATACAACAGGGGTTAGCCCTGGCACAGAAACTCCTGGCTCATCCCCAGGGTGGTACGAAACAGATCATCATGATCTCCGATGGGGAGCCCACTGCACACGTAGAGTCTGGGCAACTCTTCCTTCAATACCCTCCTAGTCCTAGAACATTACGAGAGACCCTTCGAGAGGTAAAGAGATGTACTAGCAAAGGAATCATCATCAACATCTTTATGCTAGATCGAAATTCACGATTGGTAGAATTCGTTGATCAGATGACCAGAATCAATCGTGGGCGAGTCTTCTATACCAACCCGGAGCGCCTGGGAGAATATATCTTAGTGGACTACTTTACTAGCCGCAGAAGAGTAGTGTACTAACTACTCTACCCTATAAACCTTACCCTCAGCCACCAGCTTGAACCTTTCCCCCAACCCTCGATCTTTATAGGTAACATAAACAGGAACGCGACCGGTGTTAAATTCAGCTATGGCCATAACCCTGCTTACCACATCTTCAGGAGCCTCCTCTGGGACCCTCTCTGGATAGCGAATACGTAAGTTATCCCAGTACCAGTCAAACTGGAGCAGACGTACTGATACCACGGTTATATCCGATTCCTTCTCTTCTACGTATCGCATGTACCACAGACCAAATACATCCTTCTCGGACCAGGCAAAGACTAAAGACTTTGCAGGTAGACTTCTAAAAAGTTCTTGAGAGTAGGAAGATGCCTCATGGTCGCCACTAAGATCGAGGCTGCTATAGTTTAGGAGCAAGCTTGCCCCAGGAATAGCTATTAGAGCAACGCCTGTTAGAGCAATAGTGTACCTAACTTTTCCTAGATAGGCTTTTCCCCGTATTACCAGGGGTAAAGCACTGTGCAATAGCCAGACGAGGCCAAGCCCCATCCACAGAGCAAAAATGTAGAAAGCTGGTATCAAGTATACAAAGGAATCCCTGGTGTAATACACCAGGGAATACATAGTTAGGGCAATAGCAAAACCCGCCGTCATAAGAAGTAGCCTCGGCAAGACTCGCCAGAGATATAGACTACCAAGCAGCCCAAGAAATACCCCAAGAACGTTGAACTGCCTAAAGAAAAGGTCAGCCCAAGAGGCGATCCGCTGCGGAAGGTGTGACAGAGGGAGAGTGAAAAGGTAATCTCTATATGGAGCTGCTGTTATCATCCACAGGAAACCTTTGAGGTTGTCTGCATTGCCCCAATTAATAGGCGGTGTTTGCGACGCTCTCACTGGAAGATAAAGGTAGACAGAGAGGCCGACTAGAAGGGCAACAACGGGATATGGATGAAGCACTCTGCGCCAACCCAAGGCCAACCCATACCAGAGGAACAAGAAAGGTGCGAGGAGCAAAATAGTCATATGATTTCCCATAGCCAAACCTAAAAGAAAGGCCGATAAGGAAATTCCCTTCAAGGCTTTCCGCTGACTATCATTATCCAAAGGCACACGCTTATAGGGTAGCCCCGTACGTACGGCGACAAATATGAGAGCGCTAGCCAGACAAGCGTTAAGCGTATAGACCTCGGTAATAGTTGCCTGAGACCAAAACACCGGTGAGAAGGCAAAGGCGACAGCCGCGAAGGCAGCAACCAGATGGCGAAGAGATGCAGGCAATGGCTGGATAGCAAGCCTGGAACCCTGCTTGCCGCTCTGGACAGTCTCACCCAGGTATTCCAGGAGGAACAAGACCGTGTAGTAAAGTAGGACCACGGCTGTTGCTCCGAGTAAGGCAGAGAAAAGGTTAGCTCTAAAGGCGAAACTTCCGATAGGGACTAAAGAGGCAAAAATCTTGAGCAGAAGAATGTATGCAGGATATCCTGGCGGATGAGGAATGCCCAGGTTGTAGGAAGCAGCAATAAGGTCGCCTCCATCGCTACCGATGTTGCGCCATGTGAGGGTTGGGGCCAGAGTAGAAAGGTATATGGTAAGAGAGGCTACCAAAAGTCCTAATCCAACCAGATGGCGAACAGTAACTAGCCTATTGATGAACATATCCCAGCAATTGTACCCCCCTTTGCACTGGACATAGCACAAGTTGTCTCTTGAAAGTTGTCGGGGTTACACATTAGAGCCTATCCCAAATCATGAGCCGAACTCCCAGGATAGGCTTCTAGTTTAACACTTCTCTATATATGCACACTAACTAGAGATAAGGGGTCGTAACCAACAAGATCAGAACCCCTCCCTTTTAGCCTTATGTCTGTGGGATAAAAAGAATCCATCCCAGGGGTTGCCAATAAGAGGCAGATTCGTGAGATATATGGAGAGGTTTCCCATTCTACAAAACTTTCCCTTCCTGCCTTATTTGAAATGTTTCTTGAATAAGATTTGAGGGTCTATGTTATGATCACATAGACCCCTAGGTAGGAATATATAGAATATAGAAGGAAATGGTCGGTCAGTCCCTTCCAGTAAAACCCAGAAATCAAAAGAGTATTGAGGTGAGCAATGCCCATAGTAAAGGTGCAGATGTACCAAGGCAGATCCCACGCACAAAAGGCGGAACTGGCGCGCGTGATCACGGAAGCTATCGTTTCTATCGCGCACACTACTTCGGAACAAACCACAGTTATCTTTGAAGACGTTTCGAAAGAGAATTGGGCCGCCGGTGGCGTTCTTGCTTCGGACTCCTCCTAATAAACGGCAAAAGTCCCAAACATCTCGAAAAATCAGAGGAGTTTGCCCCTACTCCTTGACATGGGACGATTTCGATGCTAAATTCATCGAAATATTAAAGTGCATGAGTAGCGGTTAGGCCCGCTAGCTCAACTGGTAGAGCAACTGACTCTTAATCAGTGGGTTACAGGTTCGAGTCCTGTGCGGGTCAGGGGGGAAGTGTCGAAACTGGCAGACGAGCATGACTTAGGATCATGTGCCGCAAGGCGTAGGAGTTCGAGTCTCCTCTTCCCCAGAGTAGATATGCTCAGGGAAGAGAGACAAACCTAAAAAGGTAAGGATGAGGAGGTTCTGTGGGTACATTGCTCGAGGTCAACAACCTGAAAACCTACTTCTTCATGCAAGACGGCGTAACAAAAGCAGTAGATGGCATCTCGTATGACCTCCAAGAGGGAGAGACGCTGGGCCTGGTGGGAGAAAGCGGATGCGGAAAGAGCGTAAGTGCCCTTTCTGTGATGCGCCTAATTGCCTGGCCTCCAGGAAGGACCGTTGAGGGAGAGGCCATCTTTGACGGAGAGGACCTGCTCAAAATGGATAACAATGAGATGCGCCGTATCAGGGGAAATCGCATGTCCATGGTCTTCCAGGAGCCTATGACCTCCCTAAATCCGGTTCTCACTATTGGGCGTCAGCTAACGGAGACGCTGGAATTGCACCTCAAGATGGACAAAAGCGCCGCCCGAAATCGAGCCGCCGAGCTTCTTCAGATGGTTGGCATCCCAGAGGCCGCCTCTCGCTTGAACGACTACCCCCACCAGTTTAGCGGGGGCATGCGCCAGAGGGTAATGATAGCGATGGCCATAAGCTGCAACCCCAGACTGATTATCGCCGATGAGCCTACCACAGCCCTGGATGTGACGATTCAGGCCCAAATTCTGGAGTTGATGAAGGGCCTCTGTAAACAATTAGGGACAGCACTAATCGTAATCACCCACAACCTGGGTGTGGTGGCACGATATGCAGATCGAGTAAATGTAATGTATGCAGGCAAAATCATCGAAAGGGGCACCGCCAAGGAGATTTACCACAACCCGAAGCATCCCTATACTTTAGGTCTTCTACGATCTGTACCCAGGTTGGATGAACCCAAAAAACAGAAGCTTGATCCTATCGAAGGAATACCACCAGACCTTATGAATCTACCTCCCGGCTGCAGTTTCCGGCCTCGTTGCCATTATGCGATAGATAAGTGCGCAGTAGAGGAACCTCTCTTGGAACCTGTTGCTGATAGTAATAGACACACCTCAGCCTGTTGGGTAGCCGGCAAGCTATCCGCCAAAAAGGATACGTAGGAGAGAAGCATATGGTTCAAACGACTGATAACGTCCTAATAGATGTCCAGAATATGAAGAAATATTTCCCCGTCACTCAGGGGGTGGTCTTTCAGAAAAAGGTAGCAGACATTAAGGCGGTGGACGGTGTCAGCTTTACAATCCACAAGGGAGAGACTCTGGGGCTGGTGGGGGAGAGTGGATGCGGCAAGACTACAACAGGCCGCTGTATTCTCCAGCTCTACAAAGTCACGGAAGGCGATGTCTATTTTGAAGGCGAGAACCTATGCACTATGAAGAGCACCGCCTTGCGCTCTATGCGCCGCAGAATGCAGATCATCTTTCAGGATCCTTACGGTTCCCTCAACCCTCGCATGACCTGCGGAAATATCATTGGCGAGCCTCTCATCGTTCACAAGATGGTCAGCAATCGCAACGAGTACCGGGAACAGGTCACCGAGCTCCTTAATATAGTAGGTCTCAACCCTTATATGGCGGACCGCTATCCCCACGAATTCAGCGGGGGACAGAGGCAGCGCATTGGAGTAGCGAGAGCTTTGGCAGTAAAGCCCAGTTTCATTGTTTGCGACGAACCGGTCTCTGCCTTGGATGTCTCTATTCAAGCCCAGATTATTAACCTTCTGGAGGAGCTTCAAGAGCAATTTGACCTTACCTATCTGTTCATAGCCCACGACCTGTCTGTGGTTAGACACATCAGCGACCGGATTGCTGTGATGTACCTAGGGCATATCGTAGAGCTTGCCGACCGACAAGAACTATATGAAAACCCCTTACATCCCTACACCAAAGCTCTTCTTTCAGCAGTGCCTATTCCTGACCCCATTTTGGAAACCACCCGATCTCGCATTATCCTGATAGGAGACGTGCCAAGTCCACTACACCCACCTTCTGGGTGTGTGTTTCACACTCGTTGCCCAATTGCTATAGATGAGTGTAGCGCCGCCATCCCTGAGTTCAGGAATATGGGCAACGATCACTGGGTGGCATGTATTAGAGTCTAAGACTATTACAGGCCATAAACAAGAGACCCTTGATTTAGGTTAGGGGTCCCTCGTTTAGACTTCCTAATGATTCCTTTAGAGAGTTAACCCTCCTATAAGTGGTTTCAAAATTCATCTATGCACCCCCGCCTGAAGGCGGGGGCATCGATGCCTCACTCTTCAGAGTGAGGTCTAAAAACCAATTTTGAAATAGCTCCTATTCTACAAGATTCACTAATAAACAACCCTCCAGAGAAGGGTGCCTTAACTCACACCCTTCTGATATACTGTCTTTGTCTCCCAATGCTAATTGCGGGGGTAGCTCAGTGGTAGAGCTCCTGCCTTCCAAGCAGGTTGTCGCGGGTTCGAGTCCCGTCCCCCGCTCCACAGACGCTGGCCGGCTTCAAGCTCGAATAAATGGACTGAGAATCCTGCCTTATAATCGCAGAACCGCTTCTTTCCATCTCCTCCCTCTGACAGGGGCGTCCAACTGCCGTCACTAGCGTAGAATCACAAGCTCACGAGCGACGCCCGTCGAGAAAAACAGATGTGATCGCCTCCGGTTGTGGCATCCCGATGGTGCGCTCACGGCGATTGTTGCCAGACTCTTTAACAAGAGATGCACCATACAGAAAGATAAGTGCACCAAGATGAGACCAGAGCAGCAGGAATATCACCGAAGAGATCGGACCATAAATCAAACTACGCTGAGCAGAGAAGGTTATTAACCAAAATGAGAGGTGCTTGAGTGCTTCGAAAAGCGTTACCGCAACTACCGTTCCCAAGGCCGCATGACGCCAGGGCACAGATTGGTTTGGTAGAACGCGGTAGAGTACCAGGAACGTTAGAGCCGTCATGCAGAGTGGAAGCACCGTTAGCGAAGTCCGCAAGATGAAAAGGAGTACCCCCCTAACGGGCGCTTCTGACGACGAAAACACCGCGCCATAATTAAGAATAAGCTGCAGGAGCATTGTCAGGCCAATAGACACTACAAAAAGCAATACTGCACCTGCGGCAAAGACTATATTCAACACGGTAGTCTTCAGAAGTGGCCTAGGCTGAGTGCCAAACACCCGGTTTACAGCCCTGATGGTTGCTGAAAACAGTCCGTTCGACCCCCATACCATGCCTATCACGGCCACAGTACCCGCTGCCAATGGCGAGCTAAACAGGTGAGCAGTCGCCGTGTTTAAGAAATCTTGAGACACGGGGAAATAGAAAACCAGGATCTTCAAAAGCTGGTCGTGGACCGTATCAGGGCTGAGAAAACTAGCATAGATAAGAATGACCAGGGCAATCAGTGGAAAGAAGGACAACAGGGTAAAGTAAGCTAGGGATGCTGCTAGGTCTGTGCCACCAGCCTCCACAAGCGAACGAGCCGCAATCCAGAGGACGGACCCTCTCCAACCTCGATTGGCACTCCTAGAAGCGATTGCCTTGCTCCTCACACTTCCCACAGAGTCCCATCGTCAGTTCCAGGGCAAACACGCCACACCAGCTTCTCCTGTTTTATCAAAGGGTTAGTCTCCCGTACCAGCTAAAGTTTGGCCTGCAGCGGCAACATACTCCATTATATGAGAGGGTCCGAGTTGACGTCAAACGTGATTCCGCATCGAAACTACGATGCCCCTGGGTTCAACGCCCTGTCCATTGCAGGTCGGCTCGTACTCGCAGACTCTTCTGTATTCAGGTTTTCCTACCCATAAACGGCCCCGGGACTACCCCAGTGGGTAGTCCCACGCCTATCCTTTTCCCACCCTAAACTACCTAATACCTACCCGACTGGGTGTTGTG
Organism: Chloroflexota bacterium; assembly: GCA_016210665.1. GTDB lineage: Bacteria > Chloroflexota > Dehalococcoidia > Lucifugimonadales > JACQTT01 > JACQTT01. Next base: position 14,073 of record JACQTT010000036.1, read on the forward strand.
TTGAGTCGTCTCAGTCATTAGGATATGGGTTACAAAACAAACGGCCTCTCAAAAAGAGGCGTCTAGGAGGAAAAGGATATGCTCAAAAAGTTCCTGGTGATCCCCCTATTCCTGGTGGTTTTCCTGGCTACGATGGCTGGTTGTGCCAAAGCCAGCAGCGCAGGAGAGGTCAGTCTCGCCACGGCTCCCGAGGTGCCACCGTCTATCACGAGAACGCAGCCTGCTACAGTGACCATCGGTCTAGAGACGATAGAGAAGAGGGGACAAATGGCCGACGGCGTGGAATACGATTACTGGACATTTAACGGCACCGTTCCAGGACCCATGATACGGGTGAAAGAGGGCGATACCGTTGAATTGACCCTCAAGAATAACGCTGGAAGCAAGCATGCCCACAACATAGATCTGCACGCCGTAACAGGACCCGGAGGAGGGGCTGTGGCTACCAACGTGGCGCCGGGTCAGGAGGCTACCCTGCGGTTCAAGGCTCTTAACCCCGGCCTGTATATTTACCACTGTGCCACAGCGCCCGTCCCTGACCATATTGCCAACGGTATGTATGGCCTCATTCTGGTGGAGCCCAGGAATGGGCTTGCCAAAGTTGATAAGGAGTTCTATGTAGTCCAGGGAGATTTCTACACGGAAGGCAAGCTAGGGGAAAAGGGATTCCAGGCCTACAATAGGGGAAAGATGCTGGCCGAGCAGCCGGAGTACGTCGTCTTCAACGGAGCCGTCGGCTCCCTTACCAGCGATAACGCCTTGAAGGCGAATGTGGGCGATAAGGTGCGAATCTACTTCGGCGTGGGAGGCCCAAACAAGGTGTCAAGCTTTCACGTAATCGGCGAAATCTTCGACGCAGTCTATCCAGAGGCAGCTTCGGAGCCTGTGCACAATGTACAGACCACCCTGGTGCCGTCCGGGGGCGCCACTATAGTGGAGTTCAAGGTCGAGGTTCCAGGGACATACATCCTTGTGGACCACTCCATTGCCCGCATCGAGAGAGGGGCCGTAGGCCTAATTGTGGTGGAGGGGCCAGAGGCACCGGACATCTACCATAAGGTACGTTGAAGATAGGAGACATTCCTGGGCCGCGAACAGGAGAGGTTTATGGCCGACGAACTGGGTCAAAGCTTGAAAGTAGTAGAGGTACTCCTGGTTTACTACAGCTCTGAGGTTAAAGAGCAACTGGAGAGGGGGCTCCAAAGGCTGCACTTGAAGATTCACTCTATTGATGGACGAGCGCCCGATGCCTCGGAATTAATAAGGACAAATCCCAGCGAAGTGGTAATCATGGATCAAGCTGCCGACGACGTTAGCGTTACCCAGGCGGTTCGACAAATAGGCCAGATACTCCCCGACAGCATGGTAATTACCATGTACCCAGGACGAGAGATGGTAGAGATCTATAGAAGAGGCCACCGGATAGGCACAGCAGAAAGGCTAGAAACGGCGCTTCACTCCCATGCCTTTTATCCAAAATCGCTCCATGAGTAAGCAGATATAGAGGCCAAAGGAGATAACGGATGATGAGAACGAGCGCAGTTGCCCTATTAAGATGCCGGGAGATGCCCATGATAATGTTCAGAAACTGTCGCCGATGCCGGGGTGCCCTATACTGGGACAGAGACCAGTATAGGTAATATTTGACTTGTCTCCAGTGCGGCTACTATTCTGGCGACAGTGAAGTGGTGTACCCGTTGGACATAGAGTTGGGTATAGATAGGTTACAGCAGACCCAGGAGGCCGATTACCTAGCCAAACTCGCTCTGGTAGCGTAATATACAGACAGTGATATATCCAACAAGGAGGCGCTCTATGTATGATCGGATTCTTGTTCCCCTAGATGGATCCCAAATGGCAGAACAGGTGTTGCCTTACGCCCTCCTCTTAGCGAAGGGTTTCCGATCGCGAGTGGCGCTGTTTCGGGTTATTGAGCCAATGCAATCCTCTGTAGCGGATCCTGACCAGATCCGACATTTAGACCAGGTCGTAGCGGATTTGCATGCTAAAGGAGAGAGCTATCTGCAAGGGATAACCCTGTCTCCACGTGACACCACAGAACCAGCGTCTCTCAAAGTAGTCGAGGGGGACCCAGCCTCTCAAATCGTCGGTGAAGCAGACAAAGACCCCAACACATTGCTCGCCATGTCCACCCACGGGCGATCAGGCGTAACACGCTGGCTAATAGGCAGCGTAACCGACAAGGTGCTCCTCGCCACTGATAAACCCCTGCTACTTGTCCGTGCCAAGGAGGAGAAAGCTCCTACCCTGAATGTGAATCTCAGGACCCTAGTCGTTCCTTTAGACGGGTCGCCTCTGGCCGAAGAAATTCTGCCCCATGCAGCCGCCTTAGCCAAGGCCCTGAGCCTGAACGTTGTTTTGCTGAACGTAATTCCTGATCCCAAGATTTACTACGACTACGTGAACTACCCGGCCCCTAGCTATGAATTTTCCGCAAAAGAGATGGAGGCACCTGCTAAGGATTATCTTCAGAGCATCGCCCAGAAACTGCGTCTGCAAGGGACACCAAGCGTAGAGCAGAAGGTTGTTCACGGCGATCCTGCCAGCGCAATTGTGGATCTAACCACAAAGATGCCCGACTGCCTAGTGGCTATGACCACTCATGGGCGCTCGGGCCTGAGTCGCTGGATCATGGGCAGTGTAACCGACCGAGTAGTGCGTCACTCTGAGAAACCAGTCCTGGTCATCCGCGGTGTTGAAGAGAAGGCCTGAGTACCCACTACAAAAGGATCATCTGGCAGAAGGTTTGCTCCCTAGAGTCTGTTCGGAAATTGCCTCTCAGACCCCACCCTGAAGGGTGGGGCATGGATGCCCCCGCCTTCAGGCGGGGGTAGAAAACGCTTTTGCGAATAGCTCCCTAGAGTCTTACCCACCCGGAAAGACTCATCTGACTTGGCTGGTAGCTTTAGCATGATGGCTACCATACACCTACTATCACTTTCGGAGATTTAAGTCATTGCTAGAAGCTGCTCGGACATTGGCTTCAGACCCCACCCTGGAAGGTGAGTCATAGATGCCCTCGACCCTTCAGCAGACTCAGGAAATGATTTAGGCGCCGTCGCTAAGGGATTTTCCGAGTCGTTTTCCAGGACAAGGAACATTCCAAAACCAAGCAACTGCTAAAGAGACCTCCTTGCTGATGCGCAGGTACGTGTAATCTACCAATGCTGGTAGGGTAAGAACACAGCAAGGCCAGATGAGGACGTGTTCCTGCTTCTGCTATAATTAAATTGGACTCGAGTTGCTAAGGAGTCGCGCTGCCCGTGAATACAGAAAACCGGGAACAAGACGAAGCCTCCCGTATTAACATGCGTCTTCTAAAGTGGGTGGCTATACTCCTGCCTATTCTTTTTCTGGCTATCCTGGATGTAGTGAGGCACACCCTTTTCTCCAAATATCTTCACACGATTCCCGGTTTCGTTGGAATTCACGCAATGATTGCCTTGGCAATAGTCGTTTTTTCCTATTCGATCTTCGGGTTCATTGGCAGGCTTCAGCGGAGGATCATTGACCAGAACCGCCAGCTTTCGGCCTTGAACGAGATAGCCAAGGCCGCCGCCGCCAAGATACGCCTTGAAGAGCTTTTAGACACGAGCCTGGATCAGGTGCTGTCCAGATTGAGTGCAGATGCAGGTCTCATATGCATCCTGGACCTAGAGAAAGAGGAGCACTCCGCAGTCTGCTATCGGGGTTTTTCTCCGGAGATGGTACGCAGATTACAGCGAGCCAAGCTCGTGGACACTCCCATAGCTCTGGCAGTGGTCCGCACTGGCCAGCCAGTGGTATGGGAGCATGTCTTAGAAGACCCGCGAGTGGCAGAGCAAGCCAGAAGGGAAGGGATGAGGTCAGGTATCACAGCTCCGCTCAGGTCAGAAGACCAGGTGAACGGCCTCTTAGCCATCGCGTCGCGCACCGAGAGGCATTTCTCCTCTACAGACAGAGAGTTTCTCGAAGGCATCGGAGGACAATTGGGCATGGCTATAAGGAACGCCACTCTATATCAGCAGTCCCAACTACAAAACCGGGAGCTCGGAGCGCTGCTGGCCGTTGGAAAGGTGGTAACCTCCTCCTTTGACCTGGACGAGCTACTCAGAGCATCCCTGGATACAGTCATGGAGATCACCTCGGCCGACGCTTCGGAAATCTGGCTTATGGAAGGCGCTGAAGAGCTAATGCTGCAGTGCCATCGGGGAGCACACGGCGAGGCCTTCCTGGGGCAGACCCGGTTTCGTGTGGGTCAGGGAATACCCGGTATCGTAGCGCAAAACCTGGAACCAATCCTGGTGAAGGATATCGCCTCCGATAGCAGGTTCCTCAGACAGGAGTTGATCAAGGCAGGGTTTCATACCTTTTGTGCCTTGCCACTGAGCTATCATAGCAAGCTGGTGGGCGTTCTCGCCGTAGCCGCCTTCAAGGCCAACGCAATAAATGGGCCACGCGAGCTTCGCCTCTTGGAGGGGATTGGGGAATGGCTCGCTCTGGCAATAGAAAATGCCTACTTATACCAGCAGGTTCAGGATCAGGCGGTTCTGCAGGAGCGAGAACGTATAGCGCGGGAGATGCACGATGGCATGGGCCAGCTTCTTGGATACATCAACACACAGGCTATCGCGGTGAAAAAACTCCTCTCTAACCAGCATCTCTCTGAGGCTCGTGAGGAGCTCACTAAGATGGAGGATATAACCCGTGACCTTTACGCCGACGTTCGGGAGGGAATCCTGGGGCTGAGAATTGCATCTCGCCGAAAGGACGGGCTGGTTCCTGCTTTACGGGACTACCTTGACCACTACATGGAGATGGCAGGAATTCAAGTGGAGCTAAAGGTCTCTTCCGAGGCCACAGGCTCCAATCTGGCCCCATCGGTGGAGATTCAGCTCATGCGCATCCTTCAGGAGGCATTAACCAATGTCAGAAAGCACTCCAAGGCTACAGTTGCAGTTGTAACCTTGGATCGGAGCGACAATGAGTTTAGCGTCTCCATAGCTGACAACGGCCAGGGGTTTGATTTAACACGCCTCCCACCAATAGGTTGGCCCCGCTTTGGCCTCCAGACAATGCGGGAGCGAGCGGAAGCGGTGAGCGGAAGGTTCAGCATTGACACATCGCCAGGGCAAGGCACCAGAGTGCACGTCCGTATCCCCCTGACCCATGAGATAAATCGGAGCCAGAAGTCGTGAAAGTCCTTTTGGCAGATGACCATGTTCTGTTTCGTGCAGGGCTAGCCAGTCTCCTCAAGGCTTGGGGCCTCCAGGTTGTTGGCCAGGCAGGGAACGGAGAGGAGGCCATCACCAACGCCAGGGAGCTTAAACCAGACCTTATCTTCATGGATATCAAGATGCCAGGCCTCAATGGTATCGAGGCTACACGCGCTATTAAGGCTCAATTCCCTGAAATCAAGGTGGTGATACTTACCGTTTCGGACGACGAAGAGGACCTATTCGAGGCCATCAAGAGCGGTGCCGAAGGCTATCTTCTGAAGAACCTCAAGGAAGAGGAGTTTGCAGACCTGGTGAGTCGCGTTGGCCATGGTGAGCCCGTCATGTCTCCTGGCCTGGCGAAGAAGCTTCTGAAAGAGTTTGCACGGCTCAAAGACGAGCTACGTCGGCCGGAGATTGACGCCAGCCTTACGGAACGAGAGCGAGAATTGCTGGAGCAGGTGGCCCAAGGCTCTACCAACAAAGAGATCGCAGCAGCTCTTTACATCTCCGAGAACACAGTCAGCTTCCACATGAAGAACATCCTCAGCAAGCTGCATCTCAGGAACCGAGCCCAGGTAGCGACCTGGGCCCTTGGTCACGGGTACTCACCCACGTCACCGAGCTAGGCTCCTGTCCTCGAGGATCCTGGCAACTGTCTTTGCGAGGCCCGCCGAAGGGAGGGCCGTGGCAATCTGGGGGCAGGGGTGCAACTCTCCTCTCCCGATTTCATCGGGACTTCGTCGTCTACCGCCTCCTCGCAATGACACTTCATAAGCATATTTCAAGGATGCCACACTAGAGCTGGCCGCTATCAGGGCCATCCTCTGATAGCTTCCTCATTCCCTACTACCCACCTGGGTAGGTCTTTGACAAAAAGCCTACCCCTTTTTGTACGCGTAAAACTACCATTCCTGGTGTTCTGCTAAGGGAAGTATCCCAGCATATTAACATCAGGAATAGATGAACTAGCCATGTCGATAAGCGGCAGTGAAAAGGAGAAGATAATGAGAGTCGGGAGTCCGCCACGTCAAGAAACGTTAGGTCTTTTCGGCATCAGGATTGTCACAGCACTGTTCTCTCTGGGCTCCGCTGCCAGTCACCTGGCCCTCGCTCCAGAGCACTTCAGGGAGTGGTGGGGCTATGGGTGGTTCTTTGTTGTGGTGTCCGCTTTCCAGGGCATCTACGCAGTGGGGCTTATGGCACCCAAGGGGTCTCTCTTCAAGAACCAGTGGTATTTGCTGACAGGCATCTCTCTCAATCTGTGGGTGGCTGGGTTCTACACAGTGACCCGCACCGTGGGCATCCCGTTGCTTGGGCCACACGCTGGACATGTAGAAGGGGTAGGTGTCATAGACGTCTTCTCCAAGACACTGGAGCTGGGCACGGTGGCGTCCTTAGGCGCGTTGCTGTTCTGGCACCAAGAGTCGAGAGCGACCCTCGTCAATCGCCTGAAGTGG
>JACQTT010000037.1 GCA_016210665.1 Chloroflexota bacterium
CTCATGTCGGCTCTACCAGGCTTTACCGTCATAACTCCGGCCGATGCCACGGAGGTGGAAGCAGCAGTGAGAGCAATGGTCAGCCTTGCGGGTCCCTGCTACCTTCGCCTATACCGCTCACCCACGCCCGTTGTCCATAATGGCGAGTGTAGGTTCATCCTGGGAAAGGCGGAGGCGATGCGCCAGGGAAACGCCGCGAGCATCATCGCCTGCGGCAGCATGGTCTCTACCGCCCTGGCGGCTGCGGACAAGCTGGCGTCAGAAGGCGTAAACTGTCTTGTTCTGAACATGCACACCCTCAAGCCTCTGGATGAGGATGCTATTGTCAGAGCGGCCCTTGAGACGGGAGCTATAGTCACAGCCGAAGAGCACTACATCTATGGAGGCCTGGGGAGCCTGGTTTCCCAGGTGGTTGGGCGAGAGTGCCCCGTGCCGATGGAGATGGTGGCCCTGAGGGGCTACGCCGAATCGGGCAAGCCCGAGCCACTTCTGGAGAAGTACGGCCTCACGGCGGCAGATGTGGAGAAGGCGGTACGAAGGGTGCTCAAGAGGAAGGGCTAAGGCTGTGGAAGTTGCGGCTAAAGACGAAAGAGAGAAACTAGCAACGTCTCCATCCAGGCCCAAAGTTGCCGTGGTCTATGCCAGGCCGGAGACGGTGCTGGAGGACATCGCCAGGGCTATGCATCTGGCCGAGTACCAGCAGTATCTACCTCCCGCTGCGCCGACGCTCCTGAAGATCAACATCTCCTGGCAACACTACTACCCCGCCTGCTCTACCACCCCCTGGCAGTTGGAAGGGGTCATCAAGACCCTCCTGGACGACGGCTACAAAGACCTCATCCCTGCTCAGAACGGCACGGTGGTGGTGGACTCCTATGAGGGTGAAATCAACAACAAGCATAAGGTCGTCCTGGATAAATACGACTTGAAGAGCGTCCACCTGGACGTCCCGCCCGTCCCTTGGGTGCCATATAAGCCCAAGGGGGAGATGCTGGTACTGGACAAGGTCTTTCCAGAAGGCATAACCATCCCAGAGATGTTCCCTGGCAAGAACATCATCCAGCTTCCCACTGTGAAGACCCACGTCTTTACCACTATCACCGGCGCCATGAAGAACGCCTTTGGCGGCCTTTTGAACCGCAAGCGCCACTGGACCCACTCGGTTATTCACGAGACCCTGGTGGACCTGCTGACCATTCAGAGGGAAATTCACCCCGGCATCTTTGCCGTCACCGACGGCACCTTCGCCGGCGATGGGCCGGGCCCCCGGGCCATGCGCTGGCACGCCAAGAACCTGATCCTCGCCAGCGCCGACCAGGTGGCGATAGATGCAGTGGCGGCCAAGGTGATGGGATTCGACCCCATGTCCATCAAGTTCATTCGCCTGGCTCACGAAAGGGGCCTCGGTTGTGGAGACATGAGCCAGATCGAGGTGGTAGGGGAAGATATATCCGAGGTGAACTGGCATTTTACGGGTACTCAGAGCACCTTCGCCAGCCGGGGGCAGAAGCTTATCTACTGGGGCCCCCTCAAACCTCTGGAACACTTCCTTTTACGGACGCCCCTGGTGCCCTTGGCCTACCTGGCTTCAAACCTCTACCATAACGACTACTGGCTACGATTCGTTGGAAGAGGGCGCATCAAAGAGGCGATGAAGACGGATTGGGGCAGGCTATTTCAGGGGTATTAGCTATTGCACCAGAAATGTCATTCTGAGTGTAGCGAAGAATCTCAGCCACTCTATATCCTTCGCTTCGCTCAGGGTGACACGGCTTTGCAACCAGACTTTTCGTTCCAAGCCGAGGTATTAGGGGAAGCGTTCATCGCACGCTCTCTCCGCCGTTTTCGCCGAAACCGTGGTTGCTAAAGACGCCGATGTCCCGCCCCTGATAAACGTGAACAATGAACTCGTCCCGGCCCACACCCACGGCGTCAACCAGGTCCTCGTCAACGGTCTCGATGATATCCTGGATGGACTCCTGGGTAAGGCTTTCCGATACGCAAAGGGTGGCATGGACGACGCTATACGTAAAGTGCATGTCCAGGCGCCCTATTGCATTTTCCTCCTCCATAACGGTGTAACATTCAGAGTAGGGAGTGCGGCACTCCCTTTGAAAATAGTAGCTCGCCATAGCCAGCACCTCCTCTTTTGAGACTATTCTAAGATCAACCTCTGCCGCTGGAGAGCTTTGCCCCAAAAACCTCGATAAACGGACAAAACCCGCTCGGCCTGAGCTTGTCGAACCATGAGCGGCCACAAAAATGCCTCTGGCCTTTGGGCAAGGCTGCTGAGGGGCTTCCCTCTCCCAACCCACCCCGAACTTCCTTCGATTGCGCACCCCCATCTCTGAATTGTGAAACGGGTTCTAGTACTGCATCCGACGGCACCTGAGTCCGCCACAAGAGCGAGTGCTCAACCATTGTTACGTCCTTATCTGCCCCGTGCCCAGGACAATCCACTTGTAGGATGTAAGCTCTCGCAGTCCCATGGGACCGCGAGCGTGCATCTTGCTGGTGCTTATCGCCACCTCCGCTCCCAGTCCCAGTTGAGCGCCATCGGTGAAGCGGGTGCTGGCATTGACAAAGAGCGCCGCCGCATCCACCTCGTCCAGGAAGCGCATGGCCGCCGAGTAGTCCTCCGTTATGATGGCCTCCGAGTGGCCTGAGCCGTAGGTCTCGATATGCTCCAGTGCCTCCTCAAGAGAGTCCACTACCCTCACCGCAGCGACCAGGGAGAGGAACTCCTTGCCCCAGTCATCTTCCGTGCTGGGTTTCAGCCTGAGACCTTCCAGAGGGCCAAGAATGCTGAGGGCGCGGCGGTCGCAGTGCATCTCCACCCCAGCCTTGGCCCATTCCCGGGCTATGCGTGGTAGGTAGGCGGGAGCGATCTTGGAATGTACCAGAATTGTGTCCAGGGCGTTGCATACCGTGGGATGCTGGACCTTGGCGTTATAGGCGATGGCCACGGCTTTGTCTGGGTCGGCTGCCTTGTCCACGTAGGTATGACACACCCCTATCCCGCCGGTAACCACAGGCATGGCAGCCTCCTCAGCCACCCGGCGAATCAGGTCGGCTCCTCCACGAGGTATCAGAAGGTCTATGGCGCCTTTCATGGCCAGCATTTGGCTCACCAGCTTGTGGTCTGTGTTCTCGATGAACTGGACCGCCTCCCGGGGCACCCCCGCTTCGGCTATGGAGTCTCGCACAAGGTTGGCCAAGGCGGTGTTGGAGTGGACTGCCTCTCTGCCCCCCCGCAGGATAACGGCGTTGCCGGATTTCAAGCAGAGGGTGGCGATATCTATGGTCACGTTGGGTCGGCTCTCGTAGATGGCACCGATGACTCCTAACGGTACACGCCGTTTTCCTGCCTGGAGACCGTTAGGAAGGGTGCGCATGTCGAACACCTCCCCCACCGGGTCCGGAAGGGAGACCACGCTTCCCACGTCTTTAGCCATCTCCTCCAGGCGCTTGGGATTCAGGAGCAGGCGATCGAGAAGGGCTTCGCTCAGATCCTCTCGCTCACCCTGACTGTAATCCCTGTCGTTGGCCTCCAAAACCTCTTCCTGCCTGGCTTTGAGAGCCTCGGAGATATTCAACAGCGCCTGGTTCTTGACCTGGGTAGAGAGCTTGGCCAGTTGTCGGGAGGCGGCCTTAGCTGCCCTTGCCTTGGTTTCCATCTCATCTGTGATGGTTGTCATCCTCTCAGACTCACAAAAGCACCATGTTGTTTCGATGGACTATCTCATCGCCGTAGTGGTAGCCCAAAAGCTTCTCGATATGGTCGGAGCGTTGGCCCCGGATTATAGCTATGTCTTGGGAGCCGTAGTTGGCGATTCCACAGGCTAGCTGGAGACCTTGGGAGTCCAAAATAGCGATAATATCTCCTCGGTTGAAAGAGCCCTTGACCTTTTTGACTCCGGCAGGGAGAAGGCTTCGGTGCGAATTGCTCAGGGCGATTACCGCTCCGGCGTCCACTACTATTTGACCTCGGGTAGAGAGGCCGCTGAGCATCCAGCGCTTTCGGCTATCCATCTTATTGGCCGCGGGATGAAAAAAGGTGCCAAGACTCTCTCCGTAGGCCAGCCGGATGAGCACATCTGATTGATGGCCGCTGGCGATGACCGTTGCCACCCCCGATGCAGTAGCCAAACGGGCCGCCTCTATCTTGGTGGCCATACCACCCCTCGCCTGGCTATCCGATGATCCCCCAGCCAGGGATTCTATAGGGGCATCTATCTTCTCCACCCGCTCAATTAGGTGTGCGTTAGGATCCCGGTGGGGGTCGGCAGTGTACATCCCCTCCACCTCTCCCAGCATGACCAGCAGGTCGGCGTCCACCAGGTTGGCCACCATGGCCGATAGGTTGTCGTTATCGCCAAAGATCTCTCCTTGCAGCTCTTCCACCGCCACCACATCGTTCTCGTTGATGATAGGGATTACTCGCACATCCAGGAGGGCTAGAAGCGTATTGCGGATATTGAGATACCCCAGCCGGTCGGCGACATCCCCTCGAGTCAGGAGTGCTTGGGCCACAGTGATCTCATGTTCGGCAAAGAGATTTTCGTAGGCCTGCATCAGTCGGGCCTGGCCCACGGCAGCCAGCACCTGTCGAAAGGGAATCTCCTTCCGCTCTCTGGGTAGCCCCAGCGCCTGGCGCCCTGCTGCAACGGCCCCTGAAGAGACCAGGAGCACCTGGACACCCTTTTGGTGAAGTCGTGCCATCTGGCCAACAAGGGTAGCCATCTGACCCAGGTCCAGGCGATCGCTGCCGCCAGTAAGCAGCCTTGTGCCTGCCTTGACTACTATGCGGTCATAGACCAGAGGCTTCTCTATCTGCAAAGACTCTGTTTTTGATTGCTTAGCCACTCGTTGAAACCTTAAGAAGGCATGTTGGCACAATTATATAGTATAGACATATCCCTAACAACGAAAACTCTCTGGCAGTTCCTTAACTGACGTGTTACAATCGTCTCAAATAGGCTAGCGGGTTCCCGCTAGCCCTTTAGGCTTTTGGACGCAAGGACGTGAATTTGCAGGCCCTTTTTCAGCTTTTGGAATCGCTACCCCAGTATCGAAGCGTCTGCCAATCTTTAGAAGGGTATAAGAGGGCTAATGCCCAGCTATCGAAAGAGGCCACGCCCTTTGTGGTAGGAGCCTTGTGGAAGAAGCTGGGTGTACCTGTGCTGATATTGGTACCCAGGCCAGAGGAGGCGCGGCGACTGCATGACCAGCTCCTTACCTGGTGTGGCGAGGATAACCTTTTCCACTTTCCAGAGACAGAGACTCTGCCCTTTGAGCGGCTGATTTCTGACGCGGCTACGGTGCATCAGCGGATACGCACCCTGGCTTCCCTTTCAAAGGTTGCCGAAGACCCGGATAGGGCACCTCTCATAATCGCCTCCGTGTCTGCGGTGTCTCAGAAGACCGTTGAAAAGGAAACCTTTTTATCCGCTTGCCATCAGCTAAAGAAGGGGCAGCGGATAGACCTGGATTCTCTGTTGGCTCAGTGGCACAAAATGGGCTATCAGTTCGACAGGGCTGTGGAGGTGCCTGGTACCGTCAGCCGGAGGGGAGGAATTGTAGATATTTTCTCACCAAACTCGCCTTTGCCTGCTCGCATCGAGCTGTGGGGCAGCGAGATCGAGAGCATACGCCTATTTGAACCCTCGACTCAGCGCTCCGTTGACATGGTCAGCTCGGTCGCTATAGTGCCGGCCCACGAGATCTTACCGGGATTAACCAAGGTATCCAATATGGAGCGTCTGATAGATGCTCTCGACCTCTCCTCCTGCAGCTCCACGGCCAAAGAGCATCTGGCTCAGGAGCTGGGCATGATTATGAGGAGAGAGAGGTTCGAGGAGCTGAATTTTTATGCGGGCTTCTTTAGCATGGAGTCTCTGCTGGACCATTTTCCATCCCACGGGTTAACGGTATTTTACAGACCCTCAGAGATTGCCGACGCTGCCGAGGAGATGACTCAGCGCACCCTTCATCTCAGAGAGATAAAACAGGGGAGGGGGGAGCTCCCCGGTAACTTTCCCGCTTCTAATCTCCTGGGAAGCGAGCTTGAAGCGAGGCTCTCGTTGTTTCCGAGACTACTTGAAGTGTCCCCATGGGGAGTAGAGGATGAAGGTGAAGATGGCGCAACCCCTTTCCCCTTCTCTGAGCCACCCAGTTTCTGGGGACGCCTGGATAGCTTTGCTCAGGAGGTCGAGGGGATGGCCGCACAGGGTCAAAGAATAGTGGTGATAAGCCATCATGCCCAGCGCCTGAAGGAGATTATTGATGAACAGGGGTTGCATCCCTCTTTGCCGAATTCCTTAGAGCCTTCTCCGCCTCCAGGCTCGGTAACGATAATGCAGGGGGCTCTTGAGGGAGGGTTGTCCTTTTCATTGGATCAGGGTGGCCTGACCCTGTTCACCGACGCGGAGGTTTTTGGGGTATCCAGGCAGAGACGCCCCTCGAGGCGTAGCTCGGCTAAAAGGGAGGTCTTCCTTTCCGAGCTAACCCCCGGGGACTTTGTAGTTCATGTGGACCACGGCATCGCTCGGTTCGCAGGGACTACGCGCCGCTCGGCGGAAGCCGAGGAGAAGGAATACCTGGTTCTGGACTATGCCGAGGGAGATAGGCTTTATGTACCCGTAGAGCAGATCGGCCGCATCTCGCCTTACGTAGCGCCCATGGAGAGGCCGCCAACTCTCACTCGCTTGGGGACGCAGGAGTGGCATCGCATCACAGAGCGCGTGAAGCGCTCAGCCAGAGAGATGGCCTCGGAGCTGCTTTCCCTCTACGCCGCCAGGGATGTTATCGAGGGTATCGCCTTTCCTCCCGACACCCCCTGGCAGCGAGAGATAGAAGACTCCTTCCCTTATGAAGAGACTCCGGATCAGCTCACCACCATCGCCGAAGTGAAGGCCGACATGGAGACTCCAAGACCCATGGACCGCCTTGTCTGCGGAGATGTCGGCTACGGCAAGACCGAGGTGGCTCTCAGAGCCGCTTTCAAGGCGGTGATGGACGGACGGCAGGTAGCCGTCCTGGTGCCCACTACTGTCCTGGCCCAGCAGCATTACGTTACCTTTTCCGAACGGCTCAGCCCCTTTCCCACTACAGTGGAGGTGCTGAGTCGCTTCCGCACAGAGGCGGAACAAAGGCAGGTTGTAGAAGGCCTGGCTGCTGGCAGGATTGACATCTGCATTGGCACCCATCGTCTCCTACAAAAGGACGTCATTTTCAAGAACCTGGGCCTGGTCGTTGTGGACGAAGAGCAGCGCTTCGGCGTAGCTCACAAGGAGCGCCTCAAGCAGATGCGTAAAGACGTGGACGTCCTTACCCTGAGCGCCACTCCCATTCCTCGCACCTTGCACATGTCCCTCTCGGGTGTGCGGGACATGAGCACCATGGAAACGCCTCCGGAGGAGCGTCTGCCTATAAAGACCTACGTATCGGAATACAGCGACGAGTTGATTAGGGAGACGATATTGAGGGAGGTGGACCGTCAGGGGCAGGTGTTCTTCCTGCATAACCGCGTCCACACCATTCATTCTATGGCAGACTGGTTAAGGCAAATGGTACCAGAGGCCACCTTTGGCGTAGCCCACGGCCAGATGCCCGAGGAGCAGCTCGAGAGGGTAATGATGGACTTCTCCCAGGGTCATCTCGATGTTCTGGTTTGCACCACTATTATCGAGTCAGGGCTGGATATTCCTAATGTGAACACCCTGATAGTGAACCGAGGGGATATGTTCGGCCTGGCCCAGCTTTATCAGTTGAGGGGTCGAATAGGAAGGGGCGCACACCGCGCCTACGCCTATTTCCTGGTGCCCAAGGGCAAGCAGCTTACCGAGGCGGCGGAGAAGCGCCTGAAAACCATCCTGGCGGCCACGGAGCTGGGGGCCGGCTTCCGCATCGCCATGAAAGACCTGGAGATTCGTGGGGCTGGGAACCTCCTGGGATCCGAGCAGAGCGGCTATATCCATGCCGTGGGCTTCGACCTCTACGTTCGGTTGCTCGCCGAGGCTGTCGAGGAGCTGAGAGCAAGAAAAGGGGAGGTCAAGACAAGCCGGGAGACCACAGTGCAGCCCTCGGAGATCAGAGTTGACATAGGCATACCTGCTCACCTGCCCGAGGAATACATCTCTGACATGGCGACTCGCCTGGGGATATACCACCGCCTGGTGAGGTTTGCCGAGTTAGCAGAGGTAGATGCCATGGCCGAGGAGTTGCGGGACCGCTTCGGACATATCCCATTGGAGGCTATGAATCTTTTATACGTGGTACGACTCAGGCTCCTCGCTCAGAAGGGAGAGGTGGAGTCCATCACTCGAGAGGACGCCCAGATAGTGCTGCGTCTCAAGGACGCCGTGGGCGGCGCGCGCCCGGCGCTGCAAAAGCTGCTGGGTCACGGGGTAAGCATAGGCAACACCCAGATACGCCTGGAGTCAGGCTCCTCGAAGGACGGCTGGCAGGAAGCCTTACAGAAGACGTTGGAGAAGCTGGTGGCGTTCCGCCGTCGGATGCTGGCGCCAGTGGACGGGGGTAGGGTAGATGCGGGCTGGGAGTAGCGCTCTTGATACTATACAAAGCAAGGGCTAGAATGTGAGAAGAACAGAGGTTCGAGTGATGCCTGGGGAGCCTTAGTTCTGCCGGGCTAGCGGCAGGGAGCGTAGTTTTGGAATCTCCTGAGGAACTTTGGAATGTGAATACGGGGGAGTTAATGATGCAGAGTTTTGAGAGAATTCTAAGCACTGCAGAAGAAGATATTGAATTTGAGCTACGAGGAATCACAGTTGTTCCTTGGGCGGAGTTCTGGCTGAATCCACGCAGGCTGAGAGGCAGTGATTTCCTTATGAGGTGGTCGCAGGGAGTTTGGAGCGAACAAAGAGTAATAGAAGCTGTGAACAACACCAAGGATTTTTTTGCTATTCCATATGGACCCAGCGGAACTGCCCCAACCGGCGACGTCAGAGCTTTTGAGTTGTATTTCGAAAGACTAGACCGAGCTGGTCTTGGTGGCATTAAGAGACCCGACCTACTCATCTTCAGCAACAAGGACAAGCGAAGAATTGACAAGCTACTTAGAGATTTTGGAGGCAACCAGGAACTTCCATTCATACCTGAGAAAGACCTCCAAGAATTGCTTTCGTTTTCGATACTTGCCGTTGAGTGTGAAACCAGCCTTTGGAAATCCAAAGCCATGCCCAACTACGATACACCCTTGACCCCTCAATCAAGACTAGAAGGAAAGCTGGGGCTTAAGAAAACAGCGGTTGTGCCCACTGTCATATTGAAGGAAGAGGATAGGGGACCTTTGATTGGCTGGCAAGATGCAAACAATATCAGAATACACATATGGCACGTGTTCTTCGACCAAGCCTTTGGGTTGTCATTAGATAGAGCGAATGAACTGATAGACAAGAGACTCATCAAGCCGACAGAACAGACGTTTCAAGCTCCAGGAGGAGCCACAACAAGAAAAACAATCTACAAAGTCTACTACCATTACGCTTATTTGTTGGGGACTTCCATAGAGGAGCCATCTCTAGACTCAGCCTATATTGAGGATAAGAATGGTCATATCCTGCCCTACATCACTTTCAAAGGCGGAAGACTCGCATTCACACAAGAAGCTCTAGTTATTTTGGAGGAGCTAAGACAGTGAAGAATTTAATTTCCCACCAGAAGCTTCCGACTGAGTGGAGCGAAAGAGAAAAACTGAGAGAAAAGGGGCAATTCTGGACACCCGACTGGGTTGCCCAAGCAATGGTTCTCTATGTAATTGAGGACTCAAACATGGTTTTCGACCCAGCCGTAGGTAGAGGTGCATTCTATTCGGCTCTGAGGCGCATTAACCAGCAGAATCAAACGAGTGTTAAATTCTATGGAAGCGATATTGATGCTGAGATACTGCAAGAGGGCGAAGACGAAGGTCTATTTGAACCAGACACTTGCGACATCGAGTTGAGGGATTTCATCCTAGACCCACCCAAAAGACACTTCAGATCCATCGTCGCCAATCCTCCGTACATAAGACATCATCGCTTATCCACCGAATTGAAAGAAGTGCTCAAGCAAATCAGCCTTAAGGCTTTGGGGCATACTATTGATGCTAGGGCAGGTCTACACGTCTACTTCCTGATTCAAGCACTCCTATTACTTGAAAGGAACGGAAAACTGGCTTTCATCATGCCCGCAGATACTTGTGAAGGGGTTTTCGCAAACAAGCTATGGCAATGGATTACTCGGAACTACTGTTTGGAATGTGTTATTGCATTTACTCCAAAGGCTACCCCCTTCCCAAATGTTGATACCAACGCTGTTGTGTTCCTTATCAAGAACACAGAACCTAAGGAAAGGATCATCTGGGTGAAGGTCTGTGAACCGGAGAACCGAGACTTAAGTCTGTTTGTACAGTCGAAGTTTGGCCTAAGATGGGCAGACTCCTTAAGAATATTGGGAAGAAGTCTAAATGAGGCACTCCGAACGGGTTTATCCAGAGACCCCAGCGACGGTACAATGTCAGAATACACGCTCTTCGATTTTGCGACAGTAATGCGGGGGATTGCTACGGGGGGGAATGACTTCTTTTTCCTAACCCGCGAGGAATCTCATAAGAGAGCAATACCCCCAGAGTTTCTAAGACTGGCTATAGGAAGAACTAGAGATGTCGAGGGGTCTTACGTTGACAACGAAACAATCAATAGGCTTGATTCAAGAGGGAGACCTACACTGTTATTTGCTCCCGATGGGTGGAGAATTGAAGAGTTCCCAATTGAAGTTCAAAAGTATCTGAGAGAAGGCGAAAGCAGAGGTTTACCCACCAAGCCACTCATATCATCAAGGAAACCCTGGTACAAAATGGAGCACCGAGAAGCCCCTCCTATCATTTTTGCCTACTTGGGGAGAAGAAACGCAAGGTTTGTCAGAAACCTTGCAGGGGTTGTGCCTTTGACTGGTTTTCTCTGTGTCTACCCTCGTTCAAAGAGCCAAGAATATATCGAAAGACTGTGGCAAGTCCTTCAACATCAAGAAACCACTGACAACCTGAAACTTGTCGCAAAGACTTACGGTTCAGGTGCAATAAAGGTGGAACCTCGCTCATTAGAGAGGTTGCGCCTGCCTGCGCACCTGCTGAACGAGTATTCGCTTCCCGTACAAGGCATAATGAGAGGGCTAGAACCGAAGCTCTGGCCTTGACAATATCTAAGCTGTGGGAGAGAAAATCCCTTCCTGAATCAACTTTTAGGCTTGTCCCACACCAGCAGGCTCTGCGCGGCTAGTTGCCTGCGTACCCTTTAGTAGTCCCCTTAATGAAAGCTGGTATAATGAGGATGATATTAGGGAGGGAAGGATGGAATATACGATTATCTTGAGAAAAGCCCCCGATGGATTCTTTATAGCGAGTTGCCCCCTCATTCTAGAAGCGCATGCCCAAGGTGAGACCTATGAGGAATGCCTAGCTAACATTAGAGAGGTACTTGAGCTTTGTTTGGAATATCGCAAGGAGCGGGGAGAGGAAATTCCTCTGGAGATTGACACACAGAAGGTTACCGTCGCCATATGACAAGGCTGCCCGCACTCAGGTCTCGGGAAGTGGTCAGAGGTCTTCGGAGGATGGGGTTCGAGAGAGTTCGTCAGAAAGGTAGTCATGCAATATTTCACCATCGGGATTGTCGCCGAGCCCCAATACCCATCCATCCTGCCAACACCATCAGCCCCTACTTCCTTTCGGACATCCTGAAACAGCTTAGGATTGAAGAGGACGAATTCTTGCGAGCTGTAGGTCGAACGTAAACTGCGCCCTTGCTTTCTTTGCTGGCAGTTCCGATGTGAAACCTTACTTTAGAAGAGTTCGGATTTCCCCCGGCGGGTTCTAGGGCCGGCTGATGGAGGGTGAGGGTGATGGGTGACGTTGACTGCACATGCTACAGACAATATAGTTGGCAAGGAAAAACTGGAGTTCGAGTACAGACTGGTTACATATTGAAGAGTCTAACCTTATGAGCTATAGTCACAGGCAAGCCGGCAAGTATTCGTGAGCGTTTGAAAAGGGGCAATTAGGAGACGGCGCCACGTTCCACCCTGAAAAAGCTAACTCGGTCAGCTTGTTTATGTTCGTCTCTAACTTAAGAAGAGACTACGCAGAGGTCGAGCCAGAGAAAGTTATCAAGTTTATAAAATTGCTAGAGGTGGAGAGACACTCTACTTCACTTGGAAACACAGGACTCCAGGAGTATAACAAGAGACTTTCTGGAGGCTCAGGCAAAAAGAGATCACTCCAATTTCGTTTCCATACACTAATGAAACGTTTCTTAGCCTCGAATCCAACTACGCGACTCCTAGATGACAAGCGAGTTCTCACTGGAGAACAACGTCTTGCGGTTTACTGGAGGGATAAAGGCCAATGTCGAGTTTGTAAGAGTCCGGTTGCGGACAAAGATTTTGAAGTTCACCATGTAGAGGCCTGGTATATGGGCGGCCCTACCACAGTAGATAACAGTTTGACTGTTTGTAAACTATGTCACCAGAAGATAACTGCCGGACAATTAAAGGGGTAGTAGAGCACTGGCTTACTACGGCTTCGCGAGTCAGAGGAACTTCGGCCAACGCTTGTTCTATCCCATACCAACGCCCTGCGCCGTTAGCCCGGGCCCAACTTCCTGTTCAAACTACCCGCTGCTTGCAACAGCACAGCGCTACAAGTAGCCGGGTATCAGCTTTACCACGTCCATCAGACGCTCCACACGGGGGCATTCTTGAATGTCCCTCTGCACCCCATCCCGATCCATAAGGGCGGCGTTTATCCCCACGGCCCTTGCTCCCTCGACATCAGAGCTTATCTGGTCCCCTACGTGAAGCGCCTCTCCAGGCTCCACCCCTGCCCGCTCCAGGGCCGCCAGGAAGATAGGCGAGTGGGGCTTCTCCGCCCCAACCTCGCCGGAGGTGACGGCGAAGTCCAGATGCCCTGCCAGACCCAGCCGCTCGGCTAGCTGTTTGCCCGTCTCATCTGTGTTGGATATCATGCCCAGGGTCAGCCCAAGCCCTTTGAGCATGTTCAGGGCGGGCAGCACATCGTCATAGAGTGCCAGATCGTAGGGGAGTTGGCGCAGGCGATGCCATATCTCTTTAGCCTTCTCCGGGCTTACCACCACGCCAGCCCCCTGAAGGACAAGGCGTTCATACTCGGCGAAGAAGGCCTCACGAGCCTGGGAAGAGCGAATCCTCACGGGCAGCCTGGCATTCTCCTGGGCCATGTAGGCGTCGGCCACCGCATAGCCCTGTTTGATCCCTTCCTGGGCCACCTGGATATCGAAGTCGCCGCAAGCGGTGGCCTGGAGCTCCTCTTTGGGCGGGTAGAATCTGGCCAGCGTGCCATACATATCGAAGAAGACGGCCTTAATCATGCCAGCAATATGATAACATTGCACTGAAAGGCAGGCTACGTATAAATCCCTTGAAGGCGGACACCTGGTTATGACGACGTTGGCAAAGGCTGCCGGTTTATTTAAGGGTATTGCAAAAGAGGCCGTGGACATCCTCTTCCCTCCTAAGTGTGTGGGGTGTAGCAAGGAGGGAGACTTCCTCTGCTCGGTGTGCGAGAGGTCTCTTGCAAGGCTGGAGGATCCCTATTGTCCCACGTGCGCTCAGCCTATGAGGAGTGAGGCGACCTGCCAGCGCTGCCAGGAGTCGCCCCTTGACATTGACGGCATTCGCTCCCCCTTCCTCATGGAGGGGGTCATCAGAATAATGATTCACCGTATGAAATACAACGACTTTCGGGCATTGGCGACGGTTCTGGGAAGACTTCTCAGCTCCTCTATGGACGCCTATCTGATCCCCGCCGACTTTTTGATGGCGGTGCCTCTTCACCCCAGGCGTGAACGACGGCGGGGTTATAATCAGTCCCTTCTGCTTGCCAGGGAGGTTTCCATGTCTAAGGGTATTCCTCTCGCCAAGGGCCTGGTGCGAGTCAAGGACGCGCCTCCTCAGGCTCGCGCCGCCGACGCTGAATCTCGTAGGGCCAACGTTAAGGATGCCTTCGCCTTCCGAGGGACCGGCCTGGATGGCCGAAGGGTTCTCCTCATAGATGATGTATGCACCACAGGGGCAACCCTTGGTGCTTGTGCCCTAGCTCTAAAAAACTCAGGGGCTGCCGCCGTGTGGGGACTCACCCTGGCTCGGGAGGCATAGACCCTAGAGAGAGAGATGATGAATTACCGAAGGCTGGGCAGGACAGGGCTTAGGGTTTCAGAGATCGGGTTTGGCTGTGGCAACGTAGGCGGTCTGATGATCAGAGGCGAACCGTCGTCACGAACTAGGGCGGTGGCCCGGGCTCTGGAGCTGGGTATAGACTATTTTGACACCGCTCCATCCTATGGCGACGGCCAATCGGAGAGGAACCTGGGCCAAGTCTTCAGGGAGCTTGGGGCAGAAGCGTACGTGGGTACCAAGGTGCGACTGACGAATGGGGAGCGTAAGGATGTACAGGGCGACATCTTCCACTCGGCAGAGGAGAGCCTGAGGCGGCTACGACGGGAGTATGTGGATCTTATTCAGCTGCACAACCCGATTACCCTTCGGCGCGGTACTGACTTCAGCGCCATGAATGTAGAGGAGGTCCTTGGCGAGGTGGCGGAGGCCTTTCAGTCCCTCCAGAGGCAAGGTAAGGTCCGTTTTTACGGTATCACCGCTCTGGGAGAAACAGAGGCAATACACAGAGCCATTGAGGTAGGAGCCTTTCACACCGCCCAGGTATGCTATAATCTCCTGAACCCTAGCGCAGGTGTAGAGGTGACACTCAAGTTTTATGCTCAAGACTTTGCCAGACTTATCCAGCGTGCCTCGGAGACAGAGACGGGAGTTATTGCGATTCGGGTCCTGGCGGCAGGTGCCCTCAGCGGCGTGGAGAGCCGCCATCCCATAGCAGCGCCCTCTGTACCGCCTATAGCCTCCGGGCCTGATTACGATGAGGACCTAGGCCGCACTAGGAGCTTCGAGCCCCTGGTCAAAGAGGGTTACGTGGAGAGTCTCGTAGAAGCGTCCCTCCGCTTTGTCTTGAGCGAAAGGGGAGTTTCGACGGCATTGGTAGGCTTCTCCAGCATAGAACAGTTGGAGAAGGCCGTGGAATACGCTTCAAAGGGGCCTCTACCCAGGGAATCCCTTGGCCTGTTGCCCGAAGTCTGGAACCGTTGGTAGAAGAACTATCGCTGGACTCATTTCAAAAACTGCTTCTGCACCCTCGCCTGAAGGCGGGGGCATAGATGCCCCACTTTTTAGGGTGGGGCCGGAAATCCAATTTGGAAATGAGGATACTTAGAGAGAAGGAGGTGCCATGGGCATATTGATGGAGAAAGACCCAGAGGTGGCTCATGCCATCCTGAAGGAGATAGAAAGGCAGACCACAAATATAATACTGGTGGCGTCGGAGAACTACCCCAGCAAGGCTGTTTTGGAGGCCCAGGGGTCGGTGAAGACCAACAAGTACGCCGAGGGTTATCCCGGCCGCCGCTACTACGGAGGCTGCGAGTTTGTGGATATAGCAGAGCAGCTAGCGATAGACCGGGCCAAGGCCCTCTTCCACGCCGAGCACGCCAATGTTCAGCCTCAGTCGGGGTCTCAGGCCAACATGGCAGCCTACGTTGCCCTTCTTAAACCGGGAGATACGGTTCTGGGGATGCGCCTCGACCAGGGGGGACACCTGACCCACGGCAGCCCTGTCAACTTCTCGGGGAAGCTTTACAACTTCGCGGCCTACGGGGTTGACCGGGAGACCGAGCTCATTGACTACGACGAGGTGGAAAGGCTAGCCAAAGAGCATCGTCCCAAGGTTATCGTCGCTGGGGCTACCGCCTATCCTCGCATCATAGATTTTCCTCGCTTCCGCCAGGTTGCTGACGAAGTGGGAGCAATCCTCATGGTAGATATGGCCCATATTGCAGGCCTGATTGCTGCGGGAGTTCACCCCTCCTGCCTGCCTTATGCCCAGGTTGTTACCTCAACGACCCATAAGTCCCTACGTGGGCCACGGGGAGCCTTCATCCTCTCTACCAACGATCTGTCCAGAGATATAGACCGTGCCGTGTTCCCCAATACCCAGGGTGGGCCCTTTATGCATATCATTGCCGCCAAGGCCGTCGCCTTTGGCGAGGCTATGAAGCCGGAGTTTGTGGATTATCAGAAGGCGGTAGTCGAGAACGCCCGCAGCCTAGCCGAGGGCCTTCAAAAGGGGGGCCTTCGTGTGGTTTCCGGCGGCACCGATAATCACCTTCTCCTGGTGGATTTGAACCCTGTAAAAATAACGGGCCAGCAGGCGGAGGAGTCCCTGGGCAGAGTGAATATAACCGTGAATAAGAATGCCATTCCCTTCGATACCCGGCCGCCCAGGGTGACCAGCGGCCTGAGGCTGGGAACTCCCAGCGTCAGCAGCAGGGGTTTCGGCAAGGATGAAATGAAGCAGGTGGCGGCTTTTATAGTGAAAGTCCTCACCAACATAGGAGACGAGAGCGTAGAGAGGGACGTCCGGGAGCAGGTCGTAAGGCTGACCTCTCGCTTTCCCGTTCCAGGGATTACGGAGTGAAGTAGGAAAACAAAACACGTGATGGCCGCGGACGCCTCTTGATGATGCGTTGTCCTTGGTCGAGTCGTCAAATACCCAACCCTGACCCAGAAGTCATACGGTGTTGGCCTACCTGCTACAATGCTAGGGGTCTCATCAGCCACTACGAGGATAGTGATGATTTTTGACAACAAGTCGCTCGCACAAGTCACCGAAGAAGAGATCGTCGCGGTTGTAATGGAGCACACTCGGGAACGCCAACATTTAGAATTCAAACTGACCATCAATCTCTCAAACGACGATGAAAAGCGTGAAGTCTTACTCGATATTGCGTCCTTTGCCAACAGCAGTGGAGGCTACATTCTAATTGGCGTACGTGACGATGGCTCAGGCCAAGCTCAGCGCTTTGAGCCGGAGTTAGTAGGCGAAGTTGGCCGGATCGCCCAATCCGTACGATCTCTTTCACAGGACAATATATCCGAGCGGATAGAGGGGATCGAAATCGAAGAGCGCGTCGTACAAGGAAATCCTATTGGGATAATTAGGGTCCCGGCCAGCGCGAGGCGGCCACATATGGTCACATATGGTCGGCGGACGTTCTTCGTTACACGCTATGAGAATGGCAAACGAGAAATGACTATCGGGGAGATACGCGAGGCAATCACAGAGGACACGTTGGGCCGACGACTATCCCGAATTGAGTCAGCCGTGGCCAGACTGGCAGAAGATACAGCTAGAGAACGCGAGATCAGGGCTATGGCAGCTATCGCCGCCGAAGGGCCAGCCGCTATTCTGCTTAGTGAGAACGGCGAAGTGGTAGCAACATCTCTTCGCGACCGATTCCGTCAAGAGGTGGGTCAGCAACCATATTTTAGAATTGCGGCTACACCGGTTTCGCCACGGCGAACTCTCCTAAATGTCGATGCGACTTCAGTGCGGGACTTGCTTACTCATCCGCCAGGCTCTAGACGCAATGGATGGAATATGGAGGTCACAACGGCGCGGCCAATCAGAACTATTACTGGCCTCGTTATCGGTGACAAAAGATTTGAATACCTCGAGCTCTACGAGAACGGACATATGGAATTCTGGTCACCACTAGGTAATCACTTCTGCTGGCGGCAAACACCAGAGGAGTTTCGAGTTCACCCCCGCCTATATCCATACCCAGTGGTTGAATATCCTGTTACGTTCCTGCGTCTCTACAAGCCCCTGCTTGTTGACACGGGTTACTCAGAGGACATATTGGTCGAGCTTGAATATCGCAATGTTAGGAACTACGTTTTGCGCCCTGGTATACCACAGGACATACTTTTCGATACCACAAGGGTTTTGCCGTACCAGGAGGCTCACCTTATCGTCCCATCAATGCGTCTAATAAACACTTTTGACGCAGATGTAGCAGCATATCAGGCGATCCGGCTGGTCTATGCTGGCTTTCAACTAGCAGAGGATGCCATTCCTTTTTACTCAGAGAAACACGGGTTCGACTTTCCCTCTTCACTCAGCTAGGGCGCTACTGGAGAACCTTGCACACCCCTGTGATTCGAGAAGGCTTGCCCCTCCTACTGCCGGCATAGCCCAGCTTGTCTCTCCCTTAACCCGTCCAACACCTGCCACCGCGCCCAAAAGTAGTGCATGTATCGTCGGCAACAAGTTTTCTTGTGCTCACGGCGTAAACTGATATGATGCATGGAGACGAATCACTCGCGGCCGGTCCCCCTCCTCGAAATGACAGCGCACGGCGTCCTGGGCTGAGGTCTTGAGCTCTTCCAGAGACTCGGCCTGCGTGTAGATGGAATAGCCCAGAG
>JACQTT010000004.1 GCA_016210665.1 Chloroflexota bacterium
AACACAAATAGTTGGGTGTGTCAAGTATCTAATTGCCACTCCGTCATGTATATAGCTATTATCAACGACACCCTAGCCAAATATCGCTGCAATATACGCATTATTCGTTATAGCGTGTGATTACGTCACTTTTCGTACAGATACCCGTGACCCCGTTGATAGTGCTTGTACCTGGCAGACTATGACTGCTAGTATGGCGTGAATGCGAACTTTATGACGACCTATAACATTGAAGGAATGTGCTTCACCTGTTAGAATTCTCTATGTAAAGCAGACGTTAAGTCTTCGTATTCTCCATTATGGCAATCGCCTGCGGAATAGAAAGGGGGAGACAAATGCAGAAGCCTTTTAAGCTGTCCAAACTTAATGAAGAGCCAGTAAGGGTAACCGTCTGGTACGACTATATATGACCCTGGTGCTACATCGGCCTGGAGCGGATCGATAAGCTGAGTCAAGATTACAATATTACTGTTGAGGGTAGAGCCTTTCTTCTGCGCCCAGACACACCCCCAGAAGGCAAGCCTAGGGTGCTTCGTCCCGGCGAGTCCCCTGGGGGGCATCTGTCCGAGCCGCTGAAAACATATGCTGAAGAGGCGGGCCTCATAATGCGCCGGCCTCCGATCACCTCCTATACCATGTACGCCCTCGAAGCAACGGAGTACGCTCAGCAAATGGGCATGTTCGATCCATTTCACCGAGCTCTATATAGAGCCTACTGGGAAGATGGAAAGGACCTGGGTGATTTGGACGTTATCCGTGTTGTCGCCCAGGAATGCGGCCTGAGCTGGGAGGAGCTGAGGGAGGCCCTGGAATCAAGACGCTACCAGGAAACGGTGATGGGTCAGTATCAGGAGGCTATGTCCCTGGGTATAAGAGGGATTCCAGCTTTCCTCATTGGGAATGTCTTGTTTACAGGCGCCCGTCCCTATGAGATATTCAAGGCGGTCATAAACAAATACCTGGAACAGGAAGCTGCCGTTTAGACTGCCTAAACCAAACATATCCAAGCAATAAACTGACTGTCGCCCAGGGGAATTAGCAGGGTGATGAGAAGGGGAGTGCAGAGGAACGAAGCCCCGTTTTATCTGGAGTCTGAGGGCCTGTCCTAAGTCTGCATCAAGGATGTAATCAAAGAAGCCGTGGAGTCTTCAAATTGGTAAGGTCAGACAAGCTGGACGATCTCTACCAGGAGCTTATCCTCGACCACTACAAGAACCCCCGTAATCGTCACTATATCGAAGAGGCCGATATAAAGGCGGAGGCCGACAACCCCTTCTGTGGTGACGAGATAGCCCTTCAGTTGAAGCTTGCCAACAGCCACGTAGGAGAGGTGGGCTATCAAGGTAAGGGGTGCTCTATTTGCCGTGCCTCGGGCTCCATGCTATCTGAGGCAGTGGTGGGCAGGACATTGGAAGAGATTGAAGAGTTAGCCGCTACTTTCAAGGGCATGATGCGTGGCAGAGAGCTATCAAAGATTGACACAGAAACTCTAGGCGAGTTGAAGGTCTTTTTAGATATCCTTAAATACCCCATTCGTATCAAATGTGCCCTCCTGGCCTGGGTAGCCCTGGAAGAGGGTATTCAAAAATTCAGGTCAAGAGCCTAATATTTCCCGATTGTCGCACCGCTGGCTTATTCGCCGTCCTTTAGGATGGTTGCCCCATTCTAAAACCCTTGACATGTACCAACGTGGGTGATAACCTTTATTCGAGATTGTTGACCAAGAGGATATACAATTGCTATGACGCAGAGTAACGCTGTTACTACAAAAAAGGTCATCTCCAGAACCTCAGGAATCCAAGAGTCGGATTACAGGTGGGGCTTTGTCACCGATGTTGAAGCGGACGTGGCCCCCAAGGGGTTAAACGAAGACATCGTCCGCCTGATCTCCCATAAGAAGGGCGAACCCCAATGGATGCTGGAATGGCGTCTCAAGGCGTATCGCCACTGGCTGAAGCTAAATGCCGAAGAGCCAAAGTGGGCCAACATCCATTACCCCGCTATAGACTACCAGGACATCCACTACTACTCTGCTCCCGTTTCCAAGGCCGGCCCACAGAGTATGGACGCAGTGGACCCGGAGCTGGTGGAGGCCTTCAATAAGCTGGGCATTCCTCTTCAGGAGCAGAAGAGGCTTGCCGGAGTGGCTGTGGACGCCGTCTTCGACAGCGTATCCGTTGCTACCACCTATCAAGAGACCCTGGAGAAGCAGGGGATTATCTTCTGCTCGATGAGCGAGGCGATCAAGAAACATCCTGAACTGGTTAGGAAGTACCTGGGATCCGTTGTGCCCTACAGCGATAACTTTTTTGCCACCCTCAACTCGGCCGTCTTCAGCGACGGCTCTTTCGCCTACATCCCCCCAGGAGTGCGTTGCCCCATAGAGTTGATGACCTACTTCCGCATCAATCAGGCCGACTCTGGGCAGTTCGAGCGTACTCTCATCATCGCCGACAAGGGCAGCTACGTAAGCTACCTGGAGGGATGTACCGCGCCCATGCGAAAGAGTCATCAGCTACACGCCGCGGTGGTAGAGCTGATAGCCTTAGATAACGCAGAGATCAAGTATTCCACCCTTCAGAACTGGTATCCAGGCGACAAAGAGGGCAAAGGCGGTGTCTATAACTTCGTCACCAAGCGCGGAAAAGCCCTGGGCAAGAGCTCTAAGATCTCATGGACCCAGGTAGAGACCGGCTCGGCTATCACCTGGAAGTATCCCAGCGTGATCCTCCAGGGTGATAACTCTGTTGGGGAATTCTATTCTGTTGCGTTAGTGAATCACTACCAACAGGCAGATACGGGCACCAAGATGACCCATATCGGGAAGAACACCAGGAGCACCATCGTAGCCAAGGGAATATCCGCAGGACACGGAAACAATACCTACCGAGGGCTAGTCAAGATTATGCCTTCAGCCGACAATGCAAGGAACTTTACCCAATGCGACTCTCTTCTTATAGGCGATAAGTGCGGTGCACACACCGTGCCCTACATAGAGGTTCGCAATCCAACGGCCAGCATGGCGCATGAGGCGACCACCTCCAAGGTGAACGACGATCAGCTCTTCTATCTTCAGCAGCGCGGTATCGCATTCGACGAAGCTAACTATATGATCATAAATGGTTTCTGCCGTGGGATCTTCAAAGAGCTGCCTTTTGAGTTTGCCATGGAGGCCTCCCAACTTCTAAGGGTAAGCCTGGAAGGGACCGTTGGCTAAAGGCGTATGAACAAGGTACAGGAGCGCAGTCAGGAAGTACTGGCAATACGCAATCTCCATGTGTCCGTTGGGGAGGCCGAGATAATAAAGGGATTGAACCTCACGGTTAACCCAGGAGAGGTGCATGCCATCATGGGACCCAACGGCTCGGGTAAGAGTACCCTTGTTAACGCCCTAGCCGGAAAACCTCAATACGTTGTCACCAAGGGAGAAGTCCTTTATGAAGGTATGAACCTCCTGGCGATGCTTCCTGAGGTGCGCGCCCGAGAGGGGGTTTTTCTAGCTTTTCAGTATCCCTTGGAGCTTCCCGGGGTTCGCACATGGCAGTTTCTTAAGTCCGCCGTGGATGCCGTTAGAACGCATCGTAGCCTCAAAGAGCTGAGTGTTAGAGAGTTCGATCGCCTGCTAACCGAGAAGATAAAGATTGCGGAGATCGATTCTGAGCTGACGAAGCGCTCCCTCAATGAGGGATTCTCCGGAGGCGAGAAGAAGAGAAACGAGATACTCCAGATGTTGGTCCTGGACCCGAAGCTGGCTCTTTTGGATGAGACGGATTCCGGGTTAGACATAGATGCACTAAAGATAGTGGCCCAAGGGGTGAACCAGTTTAGAGGACCTTCCAAGGCGATAGTCCTGGTAACCCACTACCAGCGCATTCTCAACTACATTACTCCAGACTATGTCCACGTTCTTATGGAGGGACGGATCGTCAAGACCGGCGGTCGAGAGCTTGCTCTTGAGTTGGAGGAGAAGGGCTACGACTGGATCAGAGAAGCCAGCGGAGTAGCAAGGGAATAATATCTAGGACGATCCATTGGCAAAATATGACTCAAGTCTTGACAAAATATGATAAGTACGTTACCGCCTTTCAGTCCCTTGAACGATCTCAAGCTGCTAGGGAACCTCAGTGGGTCCGGGATATCCGCCAACGCGCCTTGTCACGCTTCTCCGAGTTAGGTTTTCCTACAGCCAGACGCGGCAACGAGAATTGGAAGTATACGAACGTTGGCCCCGTTGCCAACGCTAACTTCGAATATGCCTTTGGCGCCAGCCGTGATGGAGAAAAGGCCATTGAACTGCGGGGTATCGCTCCCTGGGGGCAGGATTGGGTTAACCTGGTCTTTTTGAACGGCCGTTACTCCGAGGTTCTTTCCACAAAGCCATCTAGTGCTTATGCTGCACGCGTGACCAATCTGGCCGATGCCTTTCTTAGAGATGGGGAGGTGCTGGAAAAACACCTGGCTCGGCATGCCACCTTTGACGATGACGGGTTCACCGCCTTAAATACCTCCTTTCTACGCGATGGGGCTTTCATACATATCCCAGAAGGAGAATCAGTCCAGGCACCAATACACCTGATCTTTATTGCCACAGGTAGCGACAGGCCTTCGGCCTCCCATCCAAGAACGCTTATTGTGACTGGCAAGCACAGCAAGGCTACCATTATCGAAAGCTACATCGCCCTCTCGCCAGCCCCTTATTTCAACAACGCTGTAACGGAGATCGTAGTCGGTGACCAAGCCCAAATTGAGCACTACCGTCTTCTGCTAGATAACACGGAGGCTTTTCATATCGGGACCAGCCAGGTGTACCAAGGCCAGGACAGCAAGTTCACCTCGACTATTTTCGCCAAGGGTGCTGCCCTAGGTAGGAACAACATTCATGTGCTGTTAGACGCGCCTGGAAGCTCATGCGTTTTAAATGGATTATACATGACCTCCGGGACGCAGCACATGGATAACTACATAAACATTGACCACGCTAAACCTCATGCCTTCAGTCGCCTGAATTACAAGGGCATCCTTGACGGGAAATCCAGGGCAGTATTTGGGGGAATAGTTGTGGTTCGGCCGGGGGCCATAAAGACCGACGCTCGCCAGTCAGATAAGAATCTCCTCCTGTCTAGAGATGCAGAGGTAAATAGCAAACCCAGCCTGCTCATCTTTGCTGACGATGTCAAATGTGGCCACGGAGCTACAGCAGGCCACATTGACGGAGATAGCATTTTCTATATGAGAAGCCGCGGACTGGACATTGACACGGCCAGCAGGCTCCTGATTTACGGCTTCGCCAGGGAGATTATAGATACTGTTCAGGTTGAGCCCCTTCGGGTCTATCTGGAGAAGCTGTTCTTGGGGGCACTACCCAGCTTCAAACTGCTCTTTGGGGAACGAGCATGACCAACTCCGCAGCGTCCAAAAGCGTTGCCGAAAGACCTCCTCTGATCCAGGACATCGCAAGGATTAGAGAGGACTTTCCAATCCTGAAGCAGACAGTCCACGGCAAGCCCCTCGTTTATCTGGACAATGCAGCCACTACCCAAAAGCCCCAGGTAGTTATAGACACCTTGGTTCGATACTACACTACAGAAAACTCCAATGTTCACCGAGGTGTTCATTACCTGAGCGAGCAGGCTACTCAAGACTACGAAAGCGCTCGCACTAAAATCAGGAGGCTCCTCAACGCCTCAGACGACTGCGAAATCATATTTACTCGGGGCGCTACCGAGGGTATCAACCTGGTGGCCCATAGCTATGGCAGGCAGCACATAGGAGAGGGAGACGAAATAATCATCTCCGCTATGGAACACCACTCCAACATCGTTCCGTGGCAGATCCTGTGCCAGGAAAAGGGGGCCCGCCTGCGTGTCATACCTATAAATGATGACGGCGAGCTCTTGATGGATGATTACGCGAAGCTTCTGGGTCACCGAACAAAGCTGGTATCAATAGTTCATCTGTCCAATTCCCTGGGGACGATCAATCCCATTGAACAGATCGTGGAGATGGCTCACAGTTACGGTGTTCCTGTCCTTGTAGATGGTGCCCAGGCTGTACCCCACCTGCCCGTGGACGTTCGCCGGCTAGGCTGTGACTTCTACGTCTTCTCCGGCCACAAACTTTTCGGGCCGACGGGCATTGGGGCCGTTTATGGCAGAGCCGAGCTGCTGGACTCCATGCCGCCTTACCAGGGTGGAGGCGACATGATTAAGTCTGTCACCTTTGAAAAGACCTTATACAACTCCCTGCCCTACAAATTCGAGGCCGGAACGCCCAACATAGCTGGAGCCATAGGCCTGGGCGCAGCCATAGACTACTTCACCGCTTTGGAGTTAGACAAGATATGCGCCTATGAGCACGAATTGCTAAAATATGGCACCAAGCGATTGTCCACCATTGGTTCCCTACGGCTGATAGGCACCGCCAGGGAAAAGGCCGGTATCCTGTCCTTTGTCATCGAGGGCATACACGCCCACGATATTGGCACCATCCTGGACTCCGAGGGAATCGCCATACGCACGGGTCACCACTGTACTCAGCCCGTTATGGACAGGTTCGGAGTGCCTGCTACCGCAAGAGCCTCTCTGGCGTTCTACAACACTAAAGCAGACATCGATGCCCTGGTTAAAGGGCTTGATAGAGTCCTGGAGATTTTCAGCTAGTGTCTCAGCTTGAAGAGCTTTATCAGGAAATAGTCCTCGAGCACTATAGCCGCCCGCGCAACTTCAAAAAGCTGGAGGGAGCCAATCGCTCGGCCCAAGGCTACAACCCCTTTTGCGGGGACAAGATCACCGTCTATCTAAAAATAGAGGACGGCGTTATTGCCGACGTTGGGTTTCAAGGCTCGGGTTGCGTTATATCCAAAGCCACCGCATCTTTGATGACCGAGAGCGTAAAAGGTAAAAGGCAGGAAGAGGCGGTAGAGATTTTTCATTCATTTCACAACATGCTCACGCGGCCGCCCGGATCTGACTTTGATAACGAGAGGCTAGGAGACCTGGAAATCCTGGCTGGAGTCTCCGAGTTCCCCATACGTGTCAAATGCGCCGTTCTATGTTGGCACACGCTGCGCGCTGCCTTGGAACAAAAGCATCAGACGGTTTCGACTGAATAGGGCCGAGGCATAGTCACTGCGGGACTGGCGGTCAGTAGATAACTTCGTGAGAGATTTGCTACGTTAGTCGCTTTGGTTGGAGCGCTCAATGGGATCTAGTACCTAGTACGGTAGTTTCTTGTGCCATCTCGGGGAGGGGTTTGGGTGGCTTTGTGAACAGATAGATGACACCAGGTCCAAGGAACAAGCCCAGGGAGAGAGCGAAAGCCACCATGTAGCCTCCCCCGCCGTCAATAACGTAGCCCATAAGGGGCGCTCCTAAAGCCCCAGCCCCGATACTTAACGGGAGCATAACTCCCCGAATCGCCCCCAGAGATTTCCTGCCGAAATACGCCGGCCAGATCAGATTCTGGAAGTTGATACCTGCTCCTGTGCCTATTGCCCAGATTATGCTGTGCAGAAGGATGAAGTAGGAGTGGCCAGACACGTAGAACAGCATGGGGAGTATGGATAGACCCCAGAAGAAGGCTCCCATCACTCCGATGTAACGAATGGCTATCCGCTCGGCCACTATACCAAAGAAGAGTGCAGTGAAAATGACGAGCAGAGGGTCCAGAGCGATCCCAAAGGCGATGGTTGCAGGAGAGATACCCTCCCCTTGGAAGAATGCCACCCTATGGAGCAGAACTGCTGAAGAGGCGAACTGCTTTCCAGCCTGGGTGATAAGGA
Source organism: Chloroflexota bacterium (assembly GCA_016210665.1). Lineage (GTDB taxonomy): Bacteria > Chloroflexota > Dehalococcoidia > Lucifugimonadales > JACQTT01 > JACQTT01. The sequence continues at coordinate 7,781 of JACQTT010000004.1, forward strand.
TAGCCCAAAGGACAGGGGTGCGCGAAGCCTGGCCCAAGGTCCAGTTAACCTCGGAAGCGGGGCTGATGCCTGTCCTCCCTTTACTCGACTGCTCCGAGATGCCGTCGGGCTGGAGTCCCATGTCCTCGGGCTCCCTGCGCATGAACAGGCCGTAGAACGGCACAATGAGCGCCCACATGACGAGGCCGAAAGCTACCCAGGCCCAACGCCATCCAAAGGTCTGAATAAGATACTGGGCAATAGGCACTGCTATGAAGGTTCCCAAAGCCATTCCGGAGGTAGCGATGGCCATGGCGCGGCCCCTCTTAGCGATAAACCATTTGGAAACGGGCACCCCTGTAAGTAAAGCCCCGCCTGGGCCGCCAAAACCCGTCAGACCCGACACGGCAAACAGTGCGTACAGCATCCACAGGCCATTGACGAAATATAGGCTGACAACAGTTCCACCAGCGATGACGCCGGTGAAGACTCCCAGCCAACGAGTACCGTGCCGGTCCACAAGAGGGCCCAAGAGGGGTCCGACGATGCCTCCTGTAATCATGCGTATGGTGAGGGCCCAGGCTATCGTACTCCGGCTCCACCCCATCTCCTCGCCAATAGGGAGGACAAAGAAGGAGACGACTACGGCATTCATCGGCGAGGATGCGAAGTTTACCAGGAAGGCTACCCCGAGAATAACCCATCCGTAATAAAGGCGCCCGGGTAGCCTAAGGGGAGGAAGCTGGGATTTCATGGTACTCATTTCAAAAGCCCCTCATGCACCCCCGCCTGAAGGCGGGGGCATAGATGCCCCGCCCTTTAGGGTGGGGTCGAAAATCGAGTTTTGAAATGAGCACATGGTATGTGACACTTAACAGGCTCTCTCTGCATGCTCAATATCCCAGCTCCTGAAGCTCCTTGTCTTCGATGCCAAAATGATGAGCTAACTCATGCACCACCGTATTCCGTATCTCCTCCACCAGAGACTCCTTGGATTGGCACATGGCCTCCAGAGGCGCTTTGAAGATGGTTATCTTGTCGGGCAGCACCATCCCGTAGCCGGTGTCTCGCTGAGTCAAAGGTGTGCCCTCATAAAGGCCCAACAGCTCATACCGGTCAGCCAAGGCATGATCCTGTAGCTGCCTTCGAGTGGGCCACTGTTGCACAACTACTGCTACATTCTCCAACATCTGGGAGATCTCTGGGGGAAGGGACTCAAGGGCTTCGGCAACCAGCGCCTCAAACTCTTCCTGACTCATGAGATTGTTGGTTCCCACGCTAGCCTCTCTGCTCTATAGGTTGCCCTAGTATGAAGCTTGCCCTTATCTGAAATCAATAGCAATCCTCCATGCCCCGATTGCATCGGGGCACCACAGAGTATGAGAATGCGTCTGCACCCTGTCACCCTGAGGAGCGAAGCGACGAACGGGTCTAAGGCCATACGCCCAAGATTCTTCACTCCGTTCAGAATCTACAATGCTCGCATCCAGCACCGGGAAGGATGAAAATGGCCGTCCCAGATTGTCATTGCGAGCCCCCATGCAATCGGGGCGTGGCAATCTGGGGACAGGATTGCAACCCTCCTCCAGATTGTTTCGCTTCGCTCGCAATGACAGAAGAGACCTTCCGAAGCACCCATTTTCATAGGAATGACATTTTCGTGAGAATCAATAGCAATGGTGGTCTAGTGGACAGTACGCCAACTTCTTGCGGCCTGACCCGGGGCGGAGGCTGATAAGTCTTTTGGGCTAGCTGAATAGGTCGTCAATCCCTTTATATGTCCGTTCGCCCCGGCGTCGAATACCGCCCACCTCAACTCTGTGGTTCTTCTCATCTAATAGGTAGATGATACGCCAGTCGCCGACCCGGACCCGGTACACATCGTCGTAGAGCTTCTCGCAGCCAACAGGCCGAGGCTGGTCAGCAAGTCCTCGGAGGGAGGCCAAAACTCGGCGATGGTCAGGTTCCCGCAGGGCATCCATCTCTCGACG
>JACQTT010000039.1 GCA_016210665.1 Chloroflexota bacterium
CCATAAACGTAAGCAGGACTGGAAACCAGAATAACCTACCCCTGTGCATGAATAACCTCCTAACTGTTAGTCCTCTTTATAATATTTGTCTACCACCAAATATCACATCTTGCAGAATTTGTCAAGGTAGTCTTATTGTTCACAATTGTATCCGCTTCAAGGATTTATCACTTACGAATATGCGCGACGGTCACCTGCCTATTGTGCGCAATACGTAAATCTGTTCTTTTAGATTATCCTACAATACCTGAAAAACCCTTTCGACCATCCCCCTGGCCCCCTCTGAACTCGTTTGACATCGGCTTGTTGGGCGACACTTTTATTGACGAAAGAGCTTAAAGGGCTGGGGCGGGTGATTGGAGGCGAGGGTGGGACGGGGGCGACGGGCAACAAAGACACAGATAGCTGACCCAACAAGCAATGCAGCGATAATCTTAAAAGCCAGGCGGTATCCATCTGGGAACGTATCGGCTAGCCAACCTATCCATAGAGGCGCTGTCACGTTGATTGGTAGATTAACTATAGTCATCAGACCCGCTACGGTGCCAAAGTATCGGCGGCCAAAGAAGTAGCCCTGGAGGACACCCCGGAGGCTGAGGGCACCGCCGTACGGAAGGGCCAAAATAGGAATGTAGATGGCGGCCTGAGTGACGAAGTGGACCTGGGAAAGTAGCAGCATACCTATGCTCTGCGAGAGGAAGAGTACCGCCACCAAGATGCGAATGTTCACATAGTCGGCCAAGAAGCCGAAGCCACCTCGTCCAAAGAGGCTAACGAAGGCATAAAAGGAGAGGGCACTCACCGCTACCACATAATCTGTGTCCAGTTCCTCTTGAATAAAAGGGGTCAGGTGAACAGAGACGACGGCTACTGTCGGGCCCCAGGCCGAATAGGCAATGGCCATCAGCCAAAAGGCCGGCGTGCGTAGCGCCTGCCACCCCGTCATATCTATCTCTGGGCGAGGGTCCCTCGTCCAGAGACGGGGACGCTTCTCTTGGTCGTGAGGCGAGGTGACATTTTCCTTGATTTGAGTCCCGTCGCTTGGTTCTGTATCTGCAGCACCTGCGGCGGCGCTTATCCCTGTCTTATCTCGCGGCGGAGCTCCATCGGGAAGAAGCCCCATCTGCTCAGGCCTGTGGCGAACCAAATATATTAGTGGAGGTCCCAGAGTCCACATAAGGATTCCGGCGAAGACGGCTCCCGTTCTCCACCCGAAGGTGTTTATGAACTGAGCCAGGAGGATAACCATCATTCCGCCAATGCCAGACCCCACTAGTACAAAGCCCATGGCTCGTCCCCGGTAACGTACGAACCAGTTAGCCACAGCTGCCTGTACGGCCATGTAGCCTCCCAGGCTTGAGCCGGCCGCCAACAAAAGCAGATAGACTACATACAACATAGCCAGAGAGTTGATGCGGCTCAGAGACAGGAAGCCCAGGCCGGTCAGCGCCAGGCCCAAGAACATCATGCGCCGCGGCCCGTATTTGTCGATGAGGAGACCGGTTATAGGGCCAATAACCCCACCCTCTAGCCTAGCCAGCCCCGCTACTCCGCCCAGGAGGGAGCGAGACCACCCAAAGGTTTCGCGCCAGGGGATGAAAAAGGCGCTGAAGCCATAAAAAAAGAGGCATTCGTAGAGGGCAGAGATCCCCATGCAGGCCGAGGCCACCCACCAGCCATAGAAAATACGGGTGCGGTTCAACACAATCCCCCATTGCAGGTCTTAGCAGTCAGACCAAACATTTAGATTAACAGGAGGAAAGGCAACCCAGCCATCTCTAGGCGGTCGCTGCCTTCCTGAGCGACCTAGAGGGCTTTGTGAGGCATTGATGAAGCCCCTAAGTTTGTGGTAACATTCACTACATAGCGTATTGAGGAGATAGATGTGACAACAGAACAGGAGATAAAGAAGTTGGCTTATGACCTCTGGGAACATGAGGGGTGGCCGGAGGGTAAGCACTTGCACCACTATTTCACCGCCAAGCAGATTCTGGAAGATAGGGAGGCGGTGCAAGTCCAAGGGGGTGTTACCCAGGCTGTAATGCCCACACCTGCTAGGCCCCGCAGCCCGCGCACCAAGAAGCGATAGATAACACCAGGGCATTTGTACATACCCAGCTTCATACTACCCTCCGATGGCTCATCCAAGACCCAATAGCCTCTCTTCTAGCCCATTTCGTATAAGCCGTGCCTCTGTCAGGCGTCTTCGCCATACCTGCTTCTGCTGAGGCGTGAGGTCGCTATGCTGGATCGCCTGAAAGGCGTTTAGCACCACCTCCTGCTGAAGTTGCATCCCCTGGTGTACCATGTTCACGTCCCGCACAGGCTCGCTACTGGCCCACCAGAATTGGCAGCTATGCAGGGCCTCGTCGAGAAAATAGCGGGCGCTCTGGGCGAAACCTTGGGCCTCCGGCTTTGTGGCTACGGCTCCAGCCTCACGAGTAATCTCTATACAGAAATTCAGATGTGCCCACAGACCACGATGCACCTCGTTATTGGGCGAGTTCCATAGTGGATATGGATTGCCTGCTGCTATGTCGGCATGGGAGGTGCTCCATGAGGATGGCAGAGGCTCAATGGCTTGACCGTCTGGGAGGATGTCCACAAGCTCGCTCAAAGTCAAGGTTCCTATTCCATAGTCCGCCCTAGATATCAGACGGAAGGCCTCGCCGAGGAAATCCCTCTCCCAATTCTTGATATGATGGCCAAATGTCTCACCATCCATGGCGGTGACAACGTAAGCATCCCGCTCCATCTGCCCGACCTGTTTCAGACCGTTGATGAAGCCCTCGGCATCTGTCTGGCGAAAGCTGATGGCGTTGCTCCGAGAATCGTCCCGGAGGAGCACCTTCAAGCCTTGGCCGTTGCGATCTACATGATGAACTACGCTGAGCGGCCAGGCCACAGGACAGGCGATCCCACTTAGTATAACCCACTTATGGTCGGCTTTAAGCAGAGTGTCCGCCAGGTCTGGGCTATAGGCCAGTTCCGGTGGGAAGAAGCCCCTGGGACCGTATGCCTTTCCAAAGAAGCGCCTATTGGCTGAAAGGTTGAGTTCTATTTGGCGTAAACGCTCCTCCTCAGGTATCAGTGGAAAGATGGGGTGGTATTTGCCCGAACCAACAAGTTCCAAACGGCCTGCGGTGGCTAATTTCTTGATCCGGTCAAGTATATCACCCATCCCGTGCTCCCATAGCATCTCCGTAAGCACACCATTGATATTTAGGCTAATGTGAGCATCTGGATTCTTCTCCAGTACATCCAGAAGCGGGCGATAGCACTCCTGGTAGATCTGTCGAAGCACATGGTGGGATTGAGTCGGAGGCTGGTAGATGTGCAATAGCAGAGCCCAATATATCATATGGCCCTTCGGCATCGCCCTTCGTCATGGATAGCTATAGCAAGGCGATAGGCTTCTTCATACCTGGCGGCTGCCTTATCCCACGAGAAGTCCTGGGCCATGGCGTTGATCATGAGTGAGCGCCAGCTTACCCTGTCGCCCCAGGTGCTCAGAGCACGTTGTAAGGCATGGGACAGCTCTTCAATATTGAACCCATCGAAGAGAAAACCCGTGTGTCCATCTTTAACTGTGTCGGCTAGGCCGCCCGTTCGATGCGCCACTGGCACGGTCCCATAACGCATGGCGATTAGCTGTCCCAGGCCGCATGGCTCAAAGCGGGAGGGCATGAGGAAGATGTCGCTCCCGGCGTAAAAAAGCTGGGCCAGCTCCGTATCGAACTCTATTGCAACACCGACCATACGAGGATATCGCTGTGCCAACTCCCTCGCCTGTTGCTCCAAGTATGCCTCACCCGTGCCCAGGAGAGCAAACTCTAACCTATCGCTGTTTTGAAGGAGTCGCTCCACAGCTCCCAGCATGACGTCAACTCCCTTCATCTCTGCCAGGCGACCCACGTTGGTCACCATGGGCAGCGCAGGATCTTCCTCCAGCCCCATTCGCTTCTGGAGCGCTAGCTTGTTGCCCTGCTTCCTATCTAAAGAGTAAACGTCATACTGGTAAGGTATGTAAGGGTCTATGGAAGAGTTGAATCTATCATAGTCCAACCCATTAATGATGCCCATTAAATCCCTCTGTCGCTGGTTGAGCAGCGGGGCCAACCCGTGACCCATCTCAGGGGTCAATATCTCCCGGGCGTAGGTCTCGCTTACCGTGTTGATGGCATCTGAATAATATATACCTAGAGCTAAGGCGTTCCAGAGGAGCGAGTGCATATTCTTCTGGATATCCGTAATATGCCTGGATACACCCCTCTGGTCTGCCCACTCCTGGCTGAACTGGCCCTGGTAGGCTATGTTATGAATAGTCAACAATGATGCCGGCTGGTCTCGTCCACCAGCTTTATTGAAGCCGTGCAACATGGCTGGAAGGAACCCGGCGTGCCAATCGTTGCAGTGAAATAGCTGAGGCCGCCAGCCTACCGCCTCAGTCAGCTCGAGGGCAGCCCTGGAAAAAAACAGGAAGCGATCCAGATCATCCTTCTCCCCATAGACACTGCGTCGGTGGAAGAACTCCTCATTCTCTAGCAGGTACACCTTGACCCCACCCTGCAAAGCGGACTCCCATACTCTTGTCGCATAACCCTTACCATGCTGAAGAACGCTCATTTGTAGGAAGGCATTTTTGAGTTCTAGGGTGGCCTTGTCCACAGCGGAATAGCAGGGCAACACCAGGCGGACATCGTGGCCAAGGCGTGTCAGGGCTTTAGGCAATCCCTCCGCCACGTCGGCGAGGCCCCCTACCTTGACAAAGGGGCTCGCCTCTGCTGTTACAAAGAGGATAGATAGTGGCTGTACTATGCAGGCTCTCCTTTGCTCCGGGCTAAACTGGACATCTCATATGAGTTGATTGGTGCCATGATCCCTCGTATTAGCGATAATATAGGAAAAGGCTACTTGGTTCAGCATTAAAAGGCTGAAGCAACTGTTGCCTAGTCAAGGCCCTTTACAGTTTCGCCGCTCTCGATGGTGTCGGAGAGAAAGTGGTTCTCTTCGGTGTCTGGGTAGACCTTGCAGTTTCGCCCGATTCGTGTGCCCTGGGGTATTCTGGCCCCCTTGCCCACCACGGTGATGCCTGTAAAGAGGAAACCCGGCTCTTCACGATTGGGTGTGTAGTCGTCTCCCCAACCTACGCAAGCTTCGGCGCCAACTTTGACCTCTTTATCCAGTATGGCTCTATGGATACGTGCGCTGTCGCCCACGTAGCAGTCGTCGAATAGAATGGAATCTTCTACAACTGCCCCATAATCTACGACGACGCCTGGTGATAGGATAGAATTGCGCACGAGGCCGTTGACTATACAGCCATCGCATACCAAACTGCGCATGACTTCGGCCCGAGGGCTTATCTTGGCCGGGGCACGATTTTGGGGTTTAGTGAGCAGCGGGTTAATGGAGTCATACAGGTTGAGTCGGGGAAGATCCGCTATCAACTCCATGTTGGCCTGCCAATAGCTCTCCACTGTACCCACGTCAACCCAGAAGTCGTTGAAGGGGAAGGCAAAGACCTTATCCCTTCCGACCATGCTCGGAATCACGTCTTTGCCAAAATCATGGGTAGATTTGGGGTCCCGAGCGTCTTCTTGCAGTCGCTCAATGAGTATCTCCGGGTTAAAAACATAAACACCCATGGAGATTACGTTGCTTGCCGGCTTGCGAGGCTTCTCCAGGAACTCCACAATCTTGCCATCAGAGTCAGCAGTGACTATACCGAAGCGTCTAGCATCCTCTACAGGTACAGTGGTAGTGCACAGGGTGAGGTCTGCCCCTTTGTGGCGATGGTAGGCAATTAGCTCATCGTAAAGCATGCGATAGACGTGGTCGCCAGACAAGATCAGGACCTGCTGAACGTTGGAGTCCTCGACAAAGGAAAGGTTTTGGTATGCGGCATCGGCGGTGTTCCTGTACCAGTCGCTGGTATTTCGACCAAGAAAGGGCTGTAGTAAGAAGACTCCACCCCTTGTCCTATCCAGGTCCCAGGGCTTGCCGATGCCGATGTGGTCGTTGAGAGAACGGGGACGGTACTGGGTCAGAATGGCCACACGATTGATGCCTGAGTTGACACAGTTTGAGAGGGTGAAGTCGATGATTCGGTACTTGCCTCCGAATATGACGGCAGGTTTGGCCCTCTTCTCAGACAGGATGCTCAGACGGTCGCCGCGGCCGCCTGCCAGTATCATTGCTAGCACCCTGTTCATCCTTGAAACCTCGCCTTCGCATAGATACCACTATCAATTATAACTCACATAACATAATTTGTGCAGGCCAACGGCCACTCTAACTATCTTTCTTACTCTCATCTCGACAGCTATAATGCATCATTAAGCATCTTAGTCAGTTAAAATACGTTAGAGAGTCGGATGAGTTTTTCCAGAACAAGCGGCATACTACTACATCCCACATCCCTCCCAGGGCGATTTGGCATCGGGACCTTGGGAGAAGATGCTTACCGCTTTGCAGACTTTCTGGTAGGCGCCGGGCAGCGGATTTGGGCAATACTACCCCTTGTCCCTACCGGCTACGGTAACTCCCCGTACCAATCTCCTTCCACCTTTGCAGGAAATCCACTCTTAATAAGCCTGGAAGGTCTGGTAGATGAAAATCTATTGGAAGCAGAGGTATTGAGGAGTGCTCCCTTTTTCCCATCTCACCGGGTTGAATATGACAGGGTCGCACAATTCAAGATGCCGCTGCTAGCTAGCTCCTTTGAAATCTTCGATGCCAGAGCCGATAGTAGCCAAAAGGAAGAGTATCAAAACTTTTGCCAGCAGAATGAATGGTGGCTACACGATTACGCCCTGTTCATGGCAGTCAGAAAGGCTCATAATCAACACCCGTGGACTGCATGGGAAGAGGGTATCAAGTTAAGACGCCCTGAAGCCCTTGAGCACTGGCGCAAAAAGTTGGCCCGGGAAATACAATCTCAGAAGTACGTCCAGTTCCAGTTCTCAAAGCAGTGGAGGTCCCTTAAAACATACTGTAATGACAAAGGGGTTCAAATCCTTGGAGATATGCCTTTCTATGTAGCATTGGATAGCGCAGATGTCTGGTCACACCAAGAGATGTTCTACCTGGACGCCACAGGCAATCCTACGATAGTAGCAGGCGTTCCTCCCGACTACTTCAGCGAAACGGGTCAGCTGTGGGGAAACCCTCTTTACAGATGGGAAGCGATGGCACAAGACGGCTACGTATGGTGGAAACGGCGCTTGCGAGCGACACTTGAAATAGTGGATATTGTAAGGCTCGACCACTTCAGGGGATTTGAAAAATACTGGGAGATACCTTCCAATGAGGCTACCGCCGTTAAGGGGCGCTGGGTGCCCGGGCCAGGAGCAGCGTTTTTCGAAGCAGTCCAAAGAGAACTGGAACTGCTTCCTATTATCGCCGAGGACCTTGGATTGATCACTCCCGAGGTCCATGCCCTGAGGGACAGGTTCGGCTTTCCTGGTATGCGTGTCCTTCAGTTCGCCTTCGCCGGCGACGGCAATGAAAATGCTCATCTCCCGATAAATCACTCGCCTAACTGCGTGGTGTACACGGGCACCCATGACAACGACACTGTCTTGGGATGGTTTGGAGGAGGGTCGCAAGACACAACCCTGAGCAAAGAGGCCCTGGATAAAGAAAGGGAGCATGCCTTAAAGTATGTAGGCACGCCCTGCGAGGAGATCAACTGGGACTTCATTCGCTTGGCACTTGCGTCAAAAGCGAACACGGCGATAGTACCTCTCCAGGATCTCCTGGGACTAGGTAGCGAAGCTAGGATGAACCGCCCTGGCGTGGCCACGGGAAACTGGGAATGGCGTTTTGCATCCCGTATGTTAACCGATGGAATCAAGGATAGATTAAGAGAGCTTACTCAATTTTGTAGGAGATAATCCTATCTGATGAGTTATCGAGGAAGGGGTAAGAAGAATGTACCAGCCCAATGGTCAGAAGCTGCCTGAGCGAATTGGCAGGCTCGACGAGCTAGCCCACAACCTATGGTGGTCATGGTACCCTGGGGCCCGTGATCTCTTCCGAGCCGTGGATTACCCTCTTTGGAGTATAAGTGGCCACAATCCTGTCAAGCAGCTACGCAACTTAGGCTCAGATAGGCTAGAGACCTTGGCCGCCGATCCAACCTTTGTCGACTTATACGATTCCGTGATGTCGGCCTTCGATTCCTACATGTCAGCAGATCGCGATGCCTGGTTCACCTCCACCCACGGCTCGCAGCTACCAGGCCCGGTTGCCTACTTCTCCATGGAGTTCGCTGTCCACGTCTCACTTCCTATGTATGCCGGGGGATTAGGTGTCCTCGCAGGGGACGTATGTAAGGAGGCCAGTGATCTCGGCTTGCCGATGGTAGGAATTGGTCTCCTGTTCTCTCAAGGCTACTTTCTACAGCATATCCCTGACCACGGCTGGCAAGAAGAGAACTATTTGGAGTTGGATCACGAGGACGCTCCAGTTAGACCCGTTTTCTCCCCTCAAGGAGGAAGAGCGCTAACACAGGTTCAAATTGCCGACAGGCTGGTTTCGGTAGGAGCTTGGCGGGTGCAAGTGGGACGGGTGAATGTTTACCTTCTCACATCCGACCTAGATGAGAATTCGCCACAGGATAGAGAGTTGACGGCTCGCCTTTATACCTCTGCCTTGGAGGTTCGAATTCAGCAGGAGATCTTGCTTGGCATAGGTGGCGTTCGCGTCCTAGGCGTTTTAGGCATAAAGCCTTCCGTGTGGCACGCCAACGAGGGCCACGCATCATTTATGACGATAGAACGAGTCAGAGAGATGGTTCAGAAGGGTACACCTTTCCCAGACGCCCTACAAAAAGTGGGGGATGCTACCGTATTCACCACGCACACGCCCCTCCGAGCAGGCACAGATATTTTCCCTATCCAACTAGTGGAGAAGCATCTCTCTCAGTATTTGGATGCTACAGGCGTAGATAAAGAGATCCTGCTCAGCCTGGGTCGGGATAACACAGGTAACCAACACTTCAACATGACGGCCCTTGGCCTGAAGATGGCTGGCCGACGAAATGGAGTAAGCAGACTCCATGGAGAGGTATCCAGGTGGCTTTGGCACGGGCTCTGGCCACAGGTGCAACAGGATCAGGTTCCGATTTCCCACGTAACCAATGGCATTCATGTCCCCACCTGGGTTGCCCCAGAACTCGCTAATCTTTATGAAAGGTACCTCGGCGAGAACTGGCTGGATAGGCATGACGATACCACACTGTGGGAAAGAGTGCTTGACATCCCCGACCATAAGCTATGGGCGACTCACATGCTCCTCAAGAGCAAATTGATAAGCATCATGCGTGAACGCGCTCAGAAGAGCCTGGACAAAGGACTAACGGCTAAACAGATGGTGGCCAAGGGCGTCTTCCTTGACCCCGAAGCGCTAACTATCGCCTTCGCTCGTAGATATACCGAATACAAGCGGCCAGGTCTAATCTTCAAGGATATTGAGCGTCTAAGAAAGATTGTCAAAGACGCCCATCGGCCTGTTCAGATAATATTCGCTGGCAAGTCTCACCCGGACGATACTCCATCCAAGCATCTTCTTCAATCGGTCTATTCCCTTTTAACAGACCATCAATTTGAGGGTCGCATAGCCTTTGTAGAGGAC
>JACQTT010000040.1 GCA_016210665.1 Chloroflexota bacterium
GATTCATATTCCTTGACTCCGTAGGGAGGGTCGGTTACAACGGCATGGAGCGTGTTCTCTGGCACTTGGGCTAGCCACTCAAAACAATCGGCCAAGACCAGCCTTGACCGCCCTACTTTCTCATTGGGATAGTCATACACCAGAGGTGCGAGTGGATCTAGGGTTTCTTGGATAGAACCGGTCTTAGTGCTGTCGTTCATCTTTTGGTCTCTCCCCGCCTCTCGATTTTTGGCCTCCGCTTCGGGGACGCCCCCTTTTTTGAGTCGGGATAAGTGGCTGGGTGTTACTGTGGGTGACGTACTCGACAACTGACTCCCGAAGGATCATCCAATCTCGTCCCATCTTGGTGCCTTGTAGCCGACCTTCTCGCACCAGGTGCCGGGTGTGTTGTGTTGTATATCCCAGGGTTTCTGAGGCTTGCGAAGTCGTTATGTACGCGTTCTCGTTGACCATGTCTGGACCTCGACAGGATTTTATTCCCCAGGGAAGAAATTGTCAATAGGCTAGTGGCACCTGTTGAGGTAGTTTCGTATGACCGCCGTTAAACGCATTACTAGGGGCTATAGGCCGCAGGTATTGCCAAGGTCAACCCTCCTTAACCAGTCCAATAGATGGTCAAGCGCAAACTTGCAGGTATCGCTGAGCCTGTCCTTCCATAAGCTCGTAATGAGCAGGGGTAAACCCGCGGCGCGCCCTTCGACCCTTCGGCTTCGCTCAGGACAGGCAGGCTCAGGGTGAGCGGGATTTTGTATTGCTAGGCTCATGTTTTATGTTTTCCGCTCGTGGTGAGCCTGTCGAACCATGAGCGGAGGCCGTAATAACCTGTCAACCAAGCTGAATACCTGGCGGCCTATGCCGTGGCGCGTCGGTAGAACCAGGTGGCCATGGTTATAAGGCTCACCGTTGCTGCCACAAGCATCCATAGGCCTGGAAGAATAACATCCCACTCCCATCCTTGAATAATAATGGCCCGTATCCCTGCCATTATGTAGTCCACTGGATTGGCAGTAACCGCTATCTTGAACCACCCCGTCAGTAGCTCCTTGGGCATGAAGGCAGTGGTAAGAAAGGCCAGAGGCATAAATAGAAGCCAGCTATTCTGGGTTACCTGAGCACTCTTGGTCTTTAGAGCTATGACGAGACCCAGGCATGCCAGGGCGATGCCCAAAGTGGTAGCAGAGGCGATGACCGCCAGCACACCCAGTGCGCCGCCCTTAAAAGAGACTCCCAGCAGGATGGCTAGGGTCACGATGATGACTACCTGTACCAACGCCCTTGTCCCTGCCATGAGCAGGCTTCCAAAGAGGATGGAGAAGCGATTGATAGGTGCGAGGAGCAGTTTTTCGAAGTAGCCTGACAGGATGTCTGTGAGCACTGCCATAGCCACATCGGCGCCGTTAAATACCACGCTCATGACAATGACCATGGCAGTAAGATAAGCCTGGTAGTCTTCGGCAGGAAAGCCTGGAAGCTGAGTCACGCCACCCAAGGGGGCACCGAAAAACAGGAAGACAAAGGCAGAGGACAAGACAGCGGAGACGAGGTTCATAGGCTGAGCTAGCCATATCTTCAGGTTACGCAGGTATATGTAATAGCTCTCTCTCAGTATGGCCATCTTCTACCTCCTTTTTAGCCCAAGCCACGGACGAAGCATTTGACCTGCCTCGTCCCCCGACGCCTCCTCGGAACGAATCTTGCGGCCCGTGTACTTCAGGAAGACATCATCCAGAGAAGGACTGGCTACCGAAAGATGGGTCACGGGAATTTTATTATCGTGAAACACACGCATAAGGTCGGGTGCGCCAGAGCTGCCATCTTTCACACCTATGATGAGATTGCCATCCCTAGAGCTAACCCCAGACACATAGCTGAGTTCCTTGACCAATGCCTCCGCCTTATCCATCAGTGCCTTGCCGGCTCTCTCATCGGTCGAGGCGATGGTAATCCGAATCATGTCGCCGCCGACCTTGGCTTTCAGCTCCTGAGGCGATCCTTCTGCGACGATCCGACTCTGGTCGATGATGGCGATACGCTGGCAGAGGCGGTCCGCCTCCTCCATCATCTGCGTTGTAAGGAATATGGTCACCCCCTGCTCATTAAGCTGCTCCAGGTGCTCCCAGATGGCGAGACGGCTTTGAGGGTCCAGGCCGGTGGTTGGCTCGTCCAGAAAGAGGAGAGCCGGGCTGTGCATGAGAGCCGCCACCAGGTCTATGCGCCGTCTCATGCCTCCAGAGTAGGTGCCTATTTTCCTCTTGGCGACGGGGGCCAACTCCACCAAATCCAGCAGCTCTGCTGCGCGGCGTCGGGCTTCGCGCCTGGAAAGACCATACAACAAGCCTTGGAGCACTAAGAAGTCCCAGCCCGTGGCCAGGTCATCTAATCCTACCTCCTGCATGGCAAAGCCGATTCTTCTTCGCACCTCCCTTGGGTCACGGTCCACGTGGTAACCAGCGACAACAGCCTCACCAGAGGTCTTCTTAAGGAGAGCGGAGAGTATCTTTATGGTGGTGGTTTTCCCGGCGCCGTTGGGGCCCAGGAACCCAAAGAACTCGCCCTGGATGACGGTGAAATCTATGCCAGACACGGCACGGGTGCCGCCTGGATAGACTTTGACCAGGTTTTTTACCTGGACTATTTCGTGGTTAGACACCGAGGCCTCCATTCTGTGATAGGTGAAAGGGGCTAGAGGGTTCGGGTTTGACGGGAATAAAGGTATGTTATACTATCCTAGGCCAGCTTTTGCAAGGCAACGTAGCTCAGTGGTTAGAGCGGGCGCTTCATAAGCGCTAGGTCGCAGGTTCGAGTCCCGCCGTTGCCACCAAGTTGGGCGGTTGGCTCAGCGGTTAGAGCGCGTGATTCACATTCACGAGGTCACTGGTTCAAATCCAGTACCGCCCACCACTGAAAGGAGCCGAAGTGGCGAAATGGCAGACGCGCTACGTTCAGGTCGTAGTGCTCGCAAGTGCGTGTGGGTTCAAATCCCACCTTCGGCACCACAGGGCTTTAGAAGGCTGGTTTGGGGTAGCCACCGAGGCCGCCATTCCGGTACCTACTACTCCTCTTCCCTGGTGAGAGCCTTCTGGTGATGCTTTTGGCTACGGAGTTTCGCTCAAGAGGTCCTGTCGGAAGTAGCAGGCTACCAAAGGTTAGAGCGCCACGAAGCTGCGACGGCGAAAGCTGGCTTTATGACTTTACTCCAGGCTCTCCACCAGGATTTCCAGAAGGTCTTTGGCCTGCTTGGAATCCTGGACTCCTTTGGCCGTAATGCCCTCCTCAAACATCTGAAGACAGAAGGGGCAGGAAACGCCAACGGTATTGGCCTTGGTGTCTATAAAGTGACCCGTGCGGACATGGTTTACCCTGACCCCCTGCTCCTCCATCCACATGTGTCCCCCGCCAGCGCCGCAGCAGAAACCACGCTCGCGGCACCGGGGCTCCATCTCCACTAGTTGCACCCCAGGAATAGCCTTGGCTATCTCTCTGGGAGGGTCATAGACGCCGTTGTGACGCCCTAAGTAACAGGAGTCGTGATAGGCTACCTTGGTCTCAATCGTCTTTACCGGCTTGATTTTCCCCTGCCGTATCAGCTCGCTTACGAGCTCGGTATAGTGCTCTACCTGGTAGTTGCCGCCGAGCTGGGTGTACTCGTTCTTGATGGTATTGAAGCAATGGGGACATATAGTAACGATCTTCTTGATGTTGTAGCGATTGAAGGTCTCGATATTCTGCCGTGCCATAGTCTGGTAGAGGTATTCGTTTCCCATGCGCCTGGCAGGGTCGCCGGTGCACGTCTCCTGGGGGCCCAGGATACCGAAATTAACCCCGGCGCGCTTTAGGACCGCGGCCGCTGCCCGGGCCATTCCCTGGCTGCGCTGTTCTAACGCGGGAGTGCAACCTACCCAGAGTAACACATCGATATCCGATACCTGGGTCTCCCCTAAGACTTTGATATCTAAGCCCTTATACCAATCCGAGCGGGTGAAAGTAGTGCCGCGCCAGGGATGCCCTCGTTGCTCCATGTTCATCATAGCATTCATGGCCATCTCAGGCATCTCGGACTTCTCCAGCACCAGGTACCGCCGCATATCCACAATGCTATCTATGTGCTCCACAGTAACGGGACACTCATACACGCAAGCGCCGCAGGTCAGGCAGTCCCAAAGGGCCTGGACCGGTATGGCCCCTCCAATGACAGCAGCATCTGGCGCTTCACCCTTGATCAGGGCGGATTTGTGTTCCACCAGGTAGCCCTTCACATTTTCCACGATGTGCATTGGGGAGAGGACTTTGCCGGTGAGATTGGCGGGACAGGCATCGGTGCAGCGGCCACAGACGGCACAGGCATAGCCATCCAATAGCTCCTTCCAGGTGAAGTCTGGGATACGGCCAGCGCCAAAGGTCTGAGCCTGCTCCAAATCTTTGATGGGGGATAGAGTGCCTCGCGGCTCAAGGCGACGGAAGAAGGCGTTGAGGGGTGAGGCTACCATGTGCATGTGCTTGGAGAAGGGTATGTAGACGGCAAACCCCAGGATTATCATGAGGTGAATCCACCAGAAGAGGCCCTGAAGCATATTAGCCACGCCCTGGCCCATGCCGGCGCCTTCAAAGACTCTCGCTATGACTCCCCCAATGGGTGCCGAGGCGGCGGGGCCACCCTTGCCAGCGGCAATATAAGCAGCCTCGGTTAGAAGAGTAAATGCCATAAGTGAGGCGATTAAGGTAACGATAATAACAGCATCGCCACTACGGGTAAGGTCGAAGGTGAGGCGATGGGGTTTAGTAACCCATCGTCGCACCAGCGCCCAGAGGAGAGCCAACAGCACTACCGCTGCTACGATGTCGATATAGCTAGTGAAGACCCGGACTCCGGTGCTCGTCAGCAAGGTCTCAGAAAAAGGGCGCCACGCACCATCGCCAAAGATGAGAATGCCGTAGCTCAAGACCATGGATAGGAATCCCAGGAAAATGGTCACGTGGCCCAGACCCGCCAGGTCCCTCCTGGTAAGAGAGACGCTCTGGAGAACCTTCCTCTGCCCAAGAACAATAAGGGTAGCGCCGATCAGACGCTTTATGGGTTGGTCAAAGCGAGCAGCCGTCTTTCCAAGGAAAATCAGCCGAAATACTCGCTGATAGAGCAAGTAGCCATGAAGACTAAGAGCCACTAAAAGGGCCAGATATATGCCTATCCAGATGGGAATAACCCCAAATATGTCTCCAGGAGGAACCATCTCATACCTCCAAAGGCAGATTCGCTCTTTGCCAACCTAGTTTAGCATAACTAGTTGCAGGATTGAAGCGGTTGTACTCGTTTGGTAGATTAGTGACCCTTTCTCTCCACACAACCTCTTAGCCCTTCGGCTGCGCCAGAATATGCTTGGGATAGGGAGGAGGCAATCAGAGGAGGGTCAAGGTGGTTCTAAATGCCTAGAAGCTATTCCAGAATGTCCGCTCACCCTAAGCACCGAATCTTGGGATGAACTCTAGGACATCGTATAGAGAGATATACGTGGCACTAGGATATTATTTAGAGGTGGCTAATCGCAAAGACAGAAGAGCTTTTGGATATGTTTAAGATACCCTTGTGGACACTAGGATTTGGGTCCATTTAACAGAACGAGGAGAACCCTTCATAGGTCCCCCTCGTTCTTTAAACCCACGTTGTTTCTACTTTGTTACTTCTTGGGAGCGGGCTTTGAGCCGGGCTTCCCTGGAGCGGGCTTGGCGCCTGGTTTCTGCATAAGTCTTTCACCTCCTTTGTCGTTTATGAGCGCTCTATGCAAGAGCGCCGATCTACTTAGTTGTAGATCGGCGACCCTGTTGTCAAAATCCTCTATTTCATGCTATACTTAACTTGACTAGCATACCATGTCGTACTAACCATGATATATATATCATATATTGCTCTTTTTGTCAATAGGTAATCATGGAGGCTTACTAATGTCACGATGGACATTTATCACCAATCATGGAGCAGTGCTGGCTCTGGTTGCTCAGCACGGTCAGATCACCGCCAGAGAGATAGCAACGGAATTAGGCATTACTGAGCGTTCGGTACACAGAGTTATCTCCGACCTGGAAAGCGAGGGGTACATACAAAGGAGCCGTGAAGGCAGGCTGAACCGGTACGAGGTGAACCACGACCTGCCCTTGAGACGCCACGAGCGCCTAGACGTAGTCGTAGGGGATCTGCTCAGGGTCCTGATGCCTAATGTCGAAAGAGAGAAGGTGTTGTACTAAACAACATACGGCACGGCGCGCTCCAGGACATCCCGGAGCGGTCGTGATATAACATGGCATTTCCTCATTTGAGTAGCCACAACTACGATATAGTCATCGTGGGAGCTGGAATCCTTGGGATGGCTACCGCCCTGGAGCTTTCTTACAGGTATTCCCGCTATAAGATAGGCGTAGTCGAGAAGGAGAAGCGACTGGGCGCCCATCAAACAGGCCACAACAGCGGTGTAATCCACTCGGGTATCTATTACAGGCCGGGTTCTTTGAAGGCAAAGACCTGTGTGGCCGGTGCACGGGGTTTGATTGAGTTTTGTCAAGAGAACGACGTCAGATATGAGCTGTGTGGCAAGGTCATCTTAGCCGCCAACGAGCGAGAGGAGTCCACGCTAGAGGAGTTATATCGCAGAGGCGTAGCCAATGGCGTTCCAGGTCTGGAGAAGATAGGAGTAGAGCGTCTCAGAGAGTTGGAGCCTTATGCCCACGGCTCTATGGCTCTCTACTCTCCCAACACCGGGATCGTGGACTATGGGGAGGTAACTAACGCCTACGCCAACAAGTTTCGGCAGAATGGGGGGGATGTCCTGACTGAGACCAAGTTGCTCGGTATCAGGCAGGTCAACGGATATATGCATCTGATCACCAATCTAACAGACCTAAGCACCAGGTATCTTATTAACTGTGCCGGCCTCTACGCTGATATGATCGCCCGCATGATGGGGGTGGGCTACGATGTGAGGATAATACCCTTCAGAGGCGATTACTACATGCTTTCGCCAGAGGCGAGCCACCTGGTGAAGGGCCTCATATATCCTGTGCCCGACCAGGCGTTTCCATTCTTGGGTGTTCACTTTACCAGAACCATTCACGGCCATGTGGAAGCCGGGCCTAACGCCGTACTGGCCTTTGCCAGAGAGGGGTACAAGATGAGCAAGATCAACCTGACAGAGACCATGGCTACAATAAGCTACCGGGGCTTCTGGGCTATGGCAGCCAGGTACTGGAGGACCGGCATGGCGGAGTTCTACCGCTCCCTGAGCAAAAGGGCATTCACCCGAGCGCTTCAAAATCTCCTGCCTGACATCAAAGAAGAGAATCTTCAAAGAGGTAATGCTGGCGTGCGTGCCCAAGCCGTGGACCGCAAGGGCTTCCTGCTGGACGACTTTCGCATCAGCGAGACGAAAAACGCCATCCATGTCCTGAACGCCCCTTCACCGGGGGCGACTGCCTCTTTGGCGATTAGCCGAGACATCGTAGCCATGGCAGAGAAGTCCTTTGCCCTGGCAGGTTGAGAGACAGGAGGATGTAATTCAATCAGTCCAACTTACACAGTATTCTTGCCTGATGGACAAGAAGGCGATGCCTCTTGGCCGTGCAAGGTATCGTGGTTAGTCACCCAGTTGTTCAGGCCTTGATCCGGGTAAACACCTGTTTCCAGTTCTCGTGGAGCATGTTTTCAATGAGATTCTCAGGTATCTTTGGCATCCCCTGCTTTTCCAGCCTCTTACTGACGGTGCGAAAAGCCTCGATAGAGGTCTTCATCAGTTCCAGGTCTGCGCGAAAGAGGTCCGTAGCCCACAACAGCTTATTCCCATAGCGCGCCGTCTGGGTAAAGTAGTATAGAAGGGGATAGTCCATGTGAAAGTATGGGAAGAAAACCGGGGGAGCGCCAAAAGCGGCCCCTATGCCGGCCCTCCCTGGCATCCCGGAGATATCGGCATAGAGATTGGGATGCTTGCTCATTAGGTGTATGGCCTCTATATAGTCGGGCTCCCCCAGGTGGCATAGGACTATCTTCAGTTCAGGGAACTTTACGCACACTTCATCTAAAGCTAAGAGGTCGCCGTGTTTGGCGTAGGCATTGCGAGAAGCGACTACCCCGGCATGGATCAACATGGGAATATCATAGGATCGGGCCAGCTCATAAACGGGGAAACACCTAGGGTCGTTAATGCTGTAATGGGCATAGCCAGGCCCTATCTCGCCCAGGGCCACCGCTCCTAGATCCCTGATACAATGCTCCACCTCCATCGCTGCTCGTGGGTCGGTCATGACTACTGCGGCTGCCCAGTAGAGCTTACCAGGATATGGTTTTACCGCTTCGGCCAGGTATTCGTTGGGCACCTCGGCGCCAAGGGTATCGTAGCTCTTCAACCCCACGATAAGGGACTTGTCCACCCCTCCTCGTTCCATCACCTTGAGGGCCGTCTCAACGGGCAAATCCCGCTGTTTTTTGATCTCCTCGTCGCTTGTATCCCGCTGGGCCGGCGGCAACCCTCGCCGCACGGCTGCTACATTGAAGTGCTCAGGATACCGCCAGGAATGAACGTGACAGTCTAGAATAGCCATTTCTCCCTCCACTCTTTGTCGTGCATCTTTGTTACTATTCCCTACAACAATAAGAGACCAGACCGCATATCGTGCCTAGTTGTGCTAAGCCTTGATTTTCGTGAACACCTGCTTCCAGTTCTCGTGGAAAATCCTATCAAAGGCATCCTGGGGGATCTTAGGCAAGCCCATCTTTTCCAGGCGTGGATTGACCCCTTGGAAACCTTCTATAGCCTCCTTTGGGTGTTGAACATCAGAGCCAAAAATCAGTTTGTCACGGTTTCGCGCAGGCACAGAGAAGTAGAAGAGAAGGGGGTGATCCAGGGCAAAGTAGGGGTACGACACCGTAGTTGGGAATATGGTAGATATGCCAGCGGCAAAGGGAAGCATAGAGATGTCGGCGTAGAGGTTAGTGTGTTTGGCCATAAGGTGAGCCGCCTCCTCGCAGTGGGGTTCGCCGAAGTGGCAGAGAACTATCTTCAACTCCGGGAAATTGGCGCATACTGAGTCTAGTGCCTCCAGATCAGTATACTTCAACATCGTATTGGAAGGAATGGTGGGCCCGGCGTGGATGCACATGGGCACATCCAGAGAGCGGACCACTTCGTAAACGGGGAAGCACCTCTCGTCGTCTATGCGGAAAAAGCCGTAACCCGGCCCGATCTCCCCCAGGGCCACGGCCCCCAGATCCTTGACGCACCGCTCCACCTCGGCGGGAGCGTTGGGATCCAGAAAGTTAACGGCGCAGGCCCAGGAAAGCTTATCAGGATAGGATTTTACTTCTTTGGCGACGAACTCGTTGGGGACATCCATGCCCAGAGTGGTTCCACTTTTAAGCCCCACCACCAGGGCCTTGTCAACGCCGGCCTCCTTCATCTCCTTGAGGATCCTGGGTGCCCGTCTGGTGGAGGCCTCTTTGAACTGGGCCTCGGATAGCCCCGGTGGCCGACCACCGATGAACTTCAGGAACACATCCCCTGGATAGTGGTCAGGGTAGAGCCATGTATGGACGTGGCAGTCCAGAATAGTCATCTCTCCTCCCTTGTTATCCTTTCAATCTATTAGACGGCGGCCTTCCAAGGCTTTGGTTATTGGCTACCTCTGACAGGAGAATATAGCCTCTTCTTTCCCCTTGTCAAGCAATTGAACCTGCCATAGGCCGTGTTTACAGGAGCGCTGCCATAGTTGCCCCGGCAAATAGTGGTATCGTCAGGTTGTCGTCAAGGGGCAAGGGCAATAGCTCCACTGTAGCCGCTACCGCAGCACCTACCAGGATAGGCCAATAGGGGCTTACTTGCCCTGTCAAAAGAAAGAGCCATCCAATAAGAGCAGAGATTGCAAACAATACCAGGGAGCCTTCCAGGCTCTTGCCAAAGAATCGCGCTCTCCCATAACGAGAGCCAACCAAGGCTGCTGATGAATCTCCTACGGAAAGAAAAAGGAGGGACAGAATGGCTAACGATTTCTCAAGGAAAAGAAAAGCTCCTACAGACGCGATTAACATATATGTAGCGGCGGTTATACTCTGCCGCTCCTTCTCTTTAAATAAGACCCCAAAGTAGGTAAAAAGAACCCTATTCAGGTTAGGGAAGGTAAATCTGCATGTTTCCAGTAAGATAGCAGCTCCAGCAAGACCCACCGCAACCCAAAATATAATCTGGTGAGTAATAGAGAGGCCAATCAAGGGCAGAAGCGACCCTGCAACCATGTGGAAGAGATTCCTTTTCACCATGGATCCATTACCTTTGCGGTCTGTCTGGCAGAGAGATTCTTTTCACCACTATTTCAAAGGACGCTTTGCAAAATCATGAGCCAAGTATATGACTACCGTCAAGGGGAGCAATGCTCCTCTTTTATTCTGCATACGTATCAGAATAGTGAATACTAGAAGTGATTCTTTTACTCTAATCGAGGAGAGGGAATATTAAGCGACACCTCGGCAGGCCTCTTCACCCAGTTAGAGATTCAGGGGGCTACTTTGCCAGATATGCCCTAAAATTGTCTGCTTCCTCCCAAAGGATGTAAGAAAGACGTCTGCCCCTGGGCACCTCAAAATAGATCCAACCGCTAATCTGATAATCCTTGGGCAGGTCTGCGCTACCCCATAGTGGGGGACCGTACTTATTCATCTCTGGATCTGAGTCAGGTCCCTGTTCCCCTTGGAGCGGGTTGATCAAAGGATAATTATTTCCTTCTTCATCTACAACGAAGGCCGCATCTCCATCAATAAAAATCAAATTCCTGGCAGCGCTAAAGTTGGCGACAGTAATAAACAACGCAGCCAACTCGTAGTCTGCCTTTTGGGGGCGAAGAAGGGTGTTCTTACCAGAGACGTCGGTATTAACCACCTTATCTACCCTATAGGCTCTATCCAGGTTAATATACAGATTTCTGCCATGATACCACTTACCAACTTCATCGGAGCCTCTGTTGAGTACAATAACCACTACGGCTGCAATAATGGCTACCAGAAGCACTGCAACGAGGCCAGGGATCCAGATTATCTTTCTTTTCATCATATTGCGCATGGCGTCGAGATGTAGTCCAGATTAGCACTTAACTGTCAGATGTAATCATAACAATCTTGCTTAGCTGGTCGGAGAAAGAGAGGGCATGGCCCTTAGCCTACTAACCAGTCCAGGCAACACCGCCAGGACGGTGTCTATCTCGTCTTCGGTATTATCCTTTCCAAGGGTCAACCTAAGGCTCCCCTGAGCCAGGTCGGCGGTAAGTCCTATTGCCAGGAGAACGTGGGATGGCTCCAAAGAGGCCGACGAGCAGGCACTGCCGCTAGAGGCAGAGATGCCCGCCAAATCTAGCCCAAGCAAAATGGGCTCTCCCTCTACCGACTCAAAAGAGAAGTTCACATTGTTAGGAAGCCTTAAGGTTGGATGCCCATTAAGATGTACATTAGCAATCCTATCGTATATGCCTTGTATGAGCTTATCCCTCAGACTCTGGCAATGATGGTTGACCCACTCTCGCTCCTCAGCAGCCAGCTTCAGAGCAACGGCTGTTCCAACAATCCCAGGCACGTTTTCAGTTCCCGAGCGTCTCTGCCTCTCCTGGCCACCTCCCATCATTTGTGGCTCTAAGGGTGTGCCGCGGCGAACATACAATATGCCGACGCCTTTAGGACCATAAAACTTATGAGCCGATAGGCTGAGCATGTCTATCCCAAGTTTCCTGACATCCAGGTCCAAAAACCCAGCGCCCTGTACTGCATCGGTATGGACTACAACAGTCCTGTCTCGTTTCTTAGCCTCCTCCTTTACCAGGCGAGCAATGTCGCTTACAGGCTCTATGGTGCCAATCTCATTGTTAGCCAACATGATACTGACCAGTATAGTGCGCTCTGTAATTACTCGTGCCACGTCGTCAGGGTCTATAAGGCCATAGCGGTCCACAGGCAGATAGGTTATCTCAAAGCCAAACTGCTCCAGCTGATGGCAGGTGTGCAATACTGCGTGGTGCTCAATAGCGGAGGTGATGATATGATTACCGGTATGCTTCAATGCAAAAGCAGCGCCTTTCAAAGCAGCGTTGTCAGACTCCGTTCCACCACCAGTGAATACCACCTCGCCAATACGACAGTTCAGTACTTTGGCCACCTGCTCACGGCTGTCGTCCAGAGCCTTGCGTCCTTCTTGAGCCAGGGAGTAGATGCTGGAGGGGTTACCATAGGAGTTGGAGAAATAAGGCAACATAGCCTCCAGTGCCTCGGGACGAACCGGAGTAGTAGCGGCGTGGTCCATATAAATTAACCTGCCCAAGCCAGCCGACATAAACTCTTCTCCGTCAGGGTCTCATCTGCTAGTGTCCTGAGTCAGACGCTCGCTATATAATGGGACGCCCAGATTGTCATGCTGAACCCCGACTCGTCGGGGCGAAGAATGACATTTTGCAACCGATTCCCTCTTCACCCCACTAGATCAAAAGCAGATAAAGCAAATCTGCCCATTATAGATTGTATCACAGACGCTGCATCTTTTACCCAAGAAAGGGTCTAGCCAATCTTCTAAAAGCAGAGTTTATAGCCTAAGCTCTTCTCTCGTCCTGACAAAATGAACGATATTCTCTTTGGAGATAAGTCCTATTACGTTCCCGTTCTGGATAACGACTACATGGGTTGTCTTACCCTCGTCCAATATCTCAAGGACGCGGAAAGCCTCTTCCCAAACCTCGACGGCCTGCAAAGTTCCCAGGGGGAGCATTATATGTTTTACCTGAGTTACCTCCCATTTTCTCCTGGGAACTCCCTTTATTCCCTCCAAGGTTGCGATACCGACTATTTTGCCGTCTTGGGTAACCATGAAAATCCGTCTGCCCAGAAGGAGACTCTTATTATCAGCCAACTCCCTTAGAGAATCCTCTGGGGTAACGCTCGGATAGTCCAGACTCATAATGTCTCTGGCGACAAACTGCCTTAATCCCTCCCTTAGCCGATGTTGGCGATGGGTACCGATGGCAGCAGTATTTAGAAACCAGCCGATCAATGACAGCCACATCCCCTGAAGGAAATTGTCGAAAACCACTGCTATTATTACGCCTGCAATGATTAGGGCAATGGCAATAGCATGCCCCAGAAGGGTCGCAATACGGGTGGCTACTCGATAGTTGTGAGATATCCCCCATATAGCTGCTCGCAAAACTCGGCCTCCATCCAGGGGGAAGCCCGGAACCATGTTGAAGACGCCCAGGGCTATGTTGATGGGAAACAGGACCTCAGCCATGGCCGCCAGATGCTCATTTACCGGCCTTAGAAGAAAGAAAAGAGCCCAGAAGAGTAGGCCGAAGATTATGCTGGAAAGGGGGCCTACAATTGCGATGGCCAGCTCTGTAGCCGGTCTGGTGGCTTCCCGAGAGATCTGGGCAACACCACCAAAGACGAATAGGGTTATCCCCTTTACCGGTATGCCCTTTTTTGTGGCTACGAGGCTGTGGGCCAGCTCGTGACCCACCACCGAGAGAAAGAACAACAGGCTGGTTCCTAAGGCTACTCCCCACCTCTCAGTGACTGACCAAAAAGGGTGAAAGACTCTGAACTGGGAGGCCATGGACACAGTAACCAACGTGAATATTATGAACCAGCTATAGTTCAGACCAAAGGGGATTCCCAGTATCCTACCCAACCGTACCGATGTGCCCATCACTACCTTTACAACGAATTAGGAGCTACCCTAATCTGTTTATGTTTCTCCCTGTCTCAAGAGAGTAGCATATCCCATAAGCTTATAGGCCAATTTAGCCGCAAGAAAGGCGCATGCCTCTGGCCCCTCCCTGGGACTGAGTTCGGTGATGTCGAAGCCCACAATGCTTTTGTTCTCACCAACCTTTTTGAGGAGTCCCAAGACATCGCCCCAACCAAGACCTCCAGGCTCTGGCGTTCCCACTGCTGACATAAAGGAAGGGTCAAAGACATCAAGGTCAACACTTACGTAAACATGCGTCGAGAGCAGAGGAAGAACCCCGTCAACGACTGTCGCCATGGCCTTTGTCCCGTCATGGAAAAAGACTGGTATCATCTTCTCTTGGATAGTCTTATATTCCTCTTCGCTCAAGCTACGTACTCCTACTTGGACTAAAGGGCATAATTCAGATACTCGCCTCGCCACTGAGGCGTGGCCCCAGCTAGTTCCCATGTAATCCTGTCTGAGATCGGCGTGAGCATCCAGATACAATACCGAAAGGTCGGAATAAACCCTCGCAAAGGCTTTGACGCTTCCAATCGTTATGCTGTGCTCACCTCCCAGAAGGCACACTAACTTGCCCATGACTGCCAGGGGGTGCACGAGGTCCTCAACACGCTGAGCCATAGCCCGTGGGTCACCCAGGTGAGCCTCGATCTCGGGCATGGTGTGAATGCCCACCGTAGAAATCTCGCCCTTGAACTCCAGGTCAAAGTCCTCCAGTTGGCGCGAGGCAGCGATAATAGCCCTGGGGCCATCCCGGGCGCCACCCCTATAAGAAGTGGTACTATCATAGGGTACGGGTATGACGACAACGCGTGCCGTCTCAAAACAGGAACCAGGGGAGGGCGTATCAAGGAAATTACCTGGTAGGAAGGGTATGCCTCTTAAACTTTCCGGGTATATGTCAGTCATTATTCCAAGCAGAGCCTTTCAAGAGTTTAGCCCTTTCAATGTTCATAATCCTTAGGGCTTCATCAGGCTCGGAATACTCCAGTCCCCTTTCCAGGGTCCATACCTTCATCTCCGAGAGAGAGAAGACCCCGCGAATCTCCTGCACTGCTGCTTCTGAATCAAACTCCTTGCATGAGAATACATCTATGTTAATATATCCTCTCTCAGGAAAAGTGTGAACGCTGATATGGCTTTCAGCGATGATGACAAAGCCAGAAACGCCCCAGTCTTCTGGCTTCGGCCCATGATAGGTAATAACGTGGGGCTGAGTTATCTTAGTCATCCCTATGGAAGACGGGCACTCATCCAGGAAGCGGTACACCAAGTCAACATCTTGCATCTTTTCGTAATCGGCTCCATACCCGTCTATTATGAGATGCATACAATGACCCTCCGATGCGGTTCTTGCGTCCAAGGAACGCCTGGATAAATCGTAACGGCTAACTAGCTTACCATTCAGGGTAGTGGTTACACAATACCTTGATTATGGGCAAGTAACGGTTTACAATTTGCTCCAACTAATGCCCAAGGGAGCGTGGGTTGTGAGCGTAATGATAGAGACCAAGGGCCTGACCAAATACTATGGCGACTTCCCCGCCATTACAGATGTCACCTTTCAGGTTGAAAAGGGTGAGATCCTGGGCTTCCTCGGGCCCAATGGTGCAGGAAAAACGACGACAATGAAGATCCTCACGGGTTTCATGCCTCCTACCAGCGGATCGGCTGCCATCGCAGGCTATGACGTGGTGACTAATTCGTTGGAAGCCCGCCGCCGCATAGGCTATTTGCCCGAAACGGTCCCACTCTATACTGACATGACCGTAGAAGATTACCTGGAGTTTATGGGCACGATCCGGGGTATGAACAAAAAGCGTATTCGCCAGCGCATACCGGAGGTAATTGAGATTTGCAGGCTTGGGGAATATCAGGGCACCCTTATAGGTAAGCTTTCTAAGGGCTTCCGCCAGAGAACAGGCATAGCTCAGGCCATTCTTCACGAGCCAGAGGTGCTTATTTTGGATGAACCCACCATCGGCATAGACCCCATTCAGGTGGTGGAGACACGGCAACTTATTAAAGGTCTGGGCAAGGAGCATACCCTTATAATAAGCACTCACATCCTGCCTGAAGTAAGCATGCTTTGCCAGAGGGTAATCATCATTCACGAGGGGCAGGTAATAGCTGTAGATAGTCCCGAGAATCTGGCACAACGTCTGCAAGGGACGGAGCGCATAATAATCGAGGTCAGGGGACCTTCTAGGGATATCATAGCCACCCTGCGAAACGTCCCCGGCGTCCAAAATGTGGGGCGCATTGCTACTATCACCGACGGTGTGAACTCTTATGCCATAGACTCCAAGAGAGGTACTGACCTGCGAGAGAAGATAGCTACCACCATAGTCCAGAAGAGTTGGGGTCTATTGCGCCTGGAAACCGAGTCTATGACCCTGGAAGAGATCTTCCTGAAACTTACTACTTCTGAGGATTTAAAAGGAGGCCAGTAGATGAGGAACATCGCTGCCATAGCCTGGAAAGAGACTAAAGCCTACGCCTTTTCACCTATGGCCTTCGTAATTGCGTCGGTTTTCCTGGCTTTTACCGGGGTAGTCTTTGTACTAAGCATCAGCACTCCTTTTCCAGAGGCCTCTGTCCGAGGCTATATAAGTCCTGCGGCCTTTTTCCTTATAATACTCTCGCCCGTAATAACGATGCGCCTGCTGGCGGAGGAGCAAAAGCTGGGCACCCTGGAGCTTCTGCTCACTGCTCCTGTACGAGACTTCGAGGTAGTCCTGGGGAAATACGTGGCTAGCCTGCTGATAATCGTTGGCACCATAGCCCTAACCTTTTTCTACGTACTTCTCCTCTACTGGTTTGGCGACCCGGATACCGGGACGCTTCTGAGCAGCTATCTAGGGCTAATCCTCTACGCCGCTGCCACGCTAGCGATAGGCCTCTTTGCCTCCTCATTAACTGGTAACCAGATTGTATCCGCAGTAGTAGCTATTGGCGCTATTGTTATTCTATCCTTCATCCACCAGGTAGGTTCTCTGGTTACTGGATGGTATTCTCTAGTATTGGTCCAACTCTCTTTGAACACCCATTTCGATGACTTCTATCGGGGTGTTATTGATAGTGGCAACGTCATATACTAC
>JACQTT010000043.1 GCA_016210665.1 Chloroflexota bacterium
TATTTCAATCACATGAGGTCGCCTACCCCGGAGGGCCAACTGGCCCGCCACGCTCATGCGAGCGACGAGCTAGTAGAGGCGGTGGGCCTCCTGGCTGGAACTCCCTCAGAGGTGTTGCCAAGGATCAAAGCCATGTGGCAGGCGGTATCCCATATGCCCAATGTGTCCATCTGCTTTACTCCTCATGGAGACAAAGGCGGACGCAAGAGGAGTTTCGAGCTTTTTGTGAAAGAGATCCTGCCCAAACTGCGCTAATAGAAGTAGCTGGAAAACCCTGCCTGTCAGAAATTCAACCAAAAGGATAGTAGCTTATCAGGAAAGGAGAGAAGAGATGCCTAAAATAGGTGTTTTCATGTTTCACGACTTTGGTTATCCTGCCTTTGTAGAGTCGGCCAAGCTGGCCGAGAAGAACGGATTTGAAATCTTTGGGCTCATAGACTCCACCGACGCCTACTCGGACTATTGCGCCTGGGACGGTCTCGTCGCTGTCAATACCTCTAGGATACGGGTAGGGCCCTGGGTAACGAATCCCCTGACCCGCCATCCCAGGGTAACTGCCAACCACATGCTAACTATCCACGAGCTTTCCAAGGGACGAGCCATCCTGGGGTTGGGAGCGGGGGACAACGCCGTGCGAAGCATGGGCGCGGAGCCCGCTAAACATTCTGTTATGCGGGAGGCCATGGAGGTCTTTCGGAGCAAGTTCAAGGAGAAGAAGGCCGATATTCCCATCTACGTGGCCAGTGGCGGGCCGTTAAGTAACAAAATGGCGCTTCAATTGGCCGATGGGATCATCGGTACAGGTTGGGGCGGTGGCGGAGTCCGCTCATCTCCTGAGGAGGTACTAGCAGGATTAGAGCGCCTCAAAGCCAGGGCCAAAGAGGTTGGGAGAGACTTCAGTACTCTTCAGGTGACTGTAGGGTTGAGTTTCGCCATGTCGCACAATAGAAAAGAGGCTATTGAAGAGATGAAGTGGAGCGTGTCCAGCATGATGAAGGGCATATTTGTCCAGGGGCGTTCAACCTTCCCGCCGGAGCTGGAGCGCTTCCAAGAGGAGGGCAAAAAGGTTGGCGAGGCATACGACTATTTCAATCACATGAGGTCTTATACCCCGGAGGGCCAGCTGGCCCGCCACGCTCATGCGAGCGACGAACTGGTAAAGGCGTTAAACCTGCCGGCAGGCACACCTGAGGAGCTCTTGCCCAGATTCAAGAGCCTCTGGCAGGCAATTTCGTCCATGCCCAATGTAAGCTTGGTCATTACGCCCCACGGAGGGAAAGGAGGGAGGAAGAGGAGCTTTGAGCTGTTTGTCAACGAGGTCCTGCCCAAACTGCGCACCTAAAATCTTAATGGGAGGGAAAAGATGCCTAACATAGGGGTTTTTATGTTCCATGACTTCGGCTATCCTGCCTTTGTGGAGTCAGCCAAGCTGGCAGAGCAGCATGGCTTCAACGTCTTTGGGCTGATAGACTCCACCGACGCCTACTCGGATTACTGCGCCTGGGATGGCCTGGTCGCCGTCAATACTTCTAAGATACTGATAGGGCCCTGGGTAACCAATCCCCTGACCCGCCACCCCAGGGTGACGGCCAACCACATGCTGACCATCCACGAGCTTTCCAAAGGTAGAGCCGTGCTGGGTATAGGAGCTGGCGACAACGCGGTACGAAGCATGGGGCAGAAGCCTGCCTCGGCTTCCGTTATGCGAGAGGCTGTGGAGATTATTCGAGCCAAGTTCCGGGGGAAGAAGGCAGACATCCCCATATATGTGGCAGCCGGGGGGCCTCATAATACCACTATGGCCCTCCAGTTGGCCGATGGGATCATTGGCGCAGGCGGAGGTGGAATCCGCTCTTCTGCTGAAGGAGTACTGGCAGGGTTGGAGCGTATTAAGGCAAGGGCCAAAGAGGTGGGCAGAGACTTCAGTAATTTTCAGCTGTGGCCTCAGACGGGATTTGCTATCTCCAACAACAGAAAAGAGGCCATAGAGGAGATGAGGTGGAGCGTATCCAGCATGATGAAGGGTATATTTGTACAAAGACGTGCAAACTCTCCTCCCTTCCCGCCGGACCTAGAACGCTTCCGAGAGGAGGCCAAGAGGGTGGGCGAGGCTTACGACTATTTCAATCACATGAGAACCCATACCCCAGATGGCCAACTGGCCCGCCACTCCAAAGCCGTGAGCGACGAGCTGGTAGAGGCCGTGGGCCTCTTCGCCGGAACTCCCTCAGAGGTGTTGCCAAGAATCAAAACTCTTTGGCAGGCGGCATCCTCCATGCCCAATGTGAACCTGGTCATTACACCCCATGGAAGCAAAGGCGGAAGGAAGAGAACCTTTGAGCTGTTTGTGAAGGAGATATTGCCCAAACTGCGCTCCTAGCAGGCTCGTGAAAAGGATCCCCTGTCGTCTGACATCTAAAAACGTTCAACTAGCTTGAGCGGTTCGAGGTTGACAAAGGGCGCAGCGGAAAATACACTCGGGACAGCTTGCGGCAACACTTAGCCAAAGGAATCTAAAATGAGGAGGCTACCGTGACCATCGAAGATAAGAAGTTCAAGACCATCAAGGTGGAGAGAGAGGACGGCATCACCTGGCTATATTTCAACCGACCGGAGAAGCGCAACGCCATGAATCCCACCCTCCATCGTGAGATGTGGGATGCCCTAGTGGAACTGGAGCAGGACCCCGAGACCAAGGTGCTGGTGCTGACTGGGGCCGGGGATAAGAGTTGGTGCGCCGGCCAGGACATAAGGGAAACCTTCCGGGACAGAATCCGGGAAAGGGAGAATAATCCGGGGGCAAGGCGAGAGCCAGGAGGACCTCGCTACGATTGGAGTTGGGGCCTCCTGTCCACCTTCGCCGCTCCCACCATCGCCATGGTCAACGGCTATTGCTTCGGTGGCGCTTTCCCTGCCCTAATCGCCTGCGATTTCGCTATCGCCGCCGAGGACGCCATCTTCGGCCTGAGCGAGGTGAACTGGGGCATCCTACCAGGGGGCGTGATACCCCGGGTGGTGCGGGATGTTATGAGGTATAGGGATGCCTTGTATTATGTCATGACTGGGGATCCCTTCGATGGTAAGAAGGCCGCCGAGATGGGCCTGGTGAATAGGGCCGTGCCACGTGAGATTCTTCGGGAGGAGACGGTGAAGCTGGCCCGCCACCTCATGGAGAAGAACCCCCATGTGCTCTTGGGGGCCAAGGAGGCCTTCAAGGTTAGCCAGGATATGAACTACGCCCAGGCAAGGGCTTATGTGGGAGTCAGAGAGAGGGCCATGATAGCCACCGACCCGGAGAAAGGGCGAGAGAAGGGTATGAGCCAGTTCCTGGATGAGAAGAGTTTCCGCCCAGGCTTCGGCGCCTACCGCCGGGAGTAAGCTAGCATCCTGGACGTGATCCCTCTCAAGTCTAGGGGATGTGGCGGAGATATTGGAGAGCCATATTGCCTACTAGCTAGCGGCTCGTAGCTGTGAGTGGATGATTTTGTGGAGCACAGAGCTTTTCTTCTATATATTTCTCTTGTTTAGGCCAGATTTTCGATGGGAGGAGTATCATGAGGCAGCACACAGTAATGGGGCAGAGCGTGCCCAAAGTCGACGCCCTGGAACGGGTCACAGGCACCGCCAAGTACGGTGCCGATGTCTTTCTCCCCGGCATGCTTCACGGGAAGATCCTGCGCAGCCCGCACGCACACGCTCGCATCCAACGCATAGACTACTCTCAAGCCCTCAAGCTTCCAGGCGTCGTGGCCGTAGTCACCGCGGGCGACCTGCGAGGCGAGAGAGCAACCGAACCAACAACTCACCATGCCAAGAGCGAAGACTATGCCCCTGGCCATGAAGAGGAGGCGGCATCGGGTGCCCGCCCCAACTCCAGCCGAACAGTATTTGCCGGAGCCAAGGCCCTGTGGGCGGGTCAGCCTGTAGCGGCGGTAGCAGCCACATCCCTGGAGATAGCTGAACAGGCCCTGGACCTGATCGATGTTAGCTACGATTTGCTTACGCCTCTGTTGAGTGCCGAGGAGGCCATGCGGCCCCACGCTCCTTTGCTGCACCCCAACCTTTTCACTCAAACCTTGCTAGAGCAGCCCGACAAGCCCAGCAACATTGCCACCTATGTCGAGCTTTCTCGCGGCGACGTGGCGGAGGGGTTTAAAGAGGCGGACATCGTTCTGGAGGATACGTACCGAACCCGCATGGTCCATCAGGGATACCTGGAGCCACGTGCAACCCTGGCCAAGATGGACGCCGAGGGGAAACTGACCATATGGACCAGCACTCAGGGGAGTTTCTACATACAGGAACAGTTGGCCGAGATACTGCGGCTGCCTCTCAGGCAGATCAACGTTATCCCCTTGGAGCTCGGTGGTGGCTTCGGCTCCAAGGATACGGGGGTATTGGAGCCCGTGGCGGCCTTGCTCGCTATCAAGACGGGTCGCCCTGTCAAGATGGTCTGGGGTCGAGACGAGGAGTTTAAGGCCGGGAGGCCCGCCGCGCCATCTGTAATCTATCTAAAGATGGGTGTAAAGAAGGACGGAACCCTGACGGCGGCAGAGATGAAGGTGATAACGGACGCAGGGGCCTTTCCTGGCGGGCCAGTAGCTGCAGTCACCAGTCATGGCCTGGCAACGTACAAGATTCCCGTTCTATATGTTGAAGGGTACGACGTAGTAACAAATAAACCCTTTGTGGGGGCTTATCGTGCTCCTGGAGCGCCCCAGTCCATCCACTCGGTAGAGCAGCATATGGACCGCCTAGCCCAAATGATAGGCATGGATCCAATAGAATTCCGGCTAAAGAACATCGCTGAAGAGGGAGATCGCATGCCCAACGACGCTTCGCTGCCTCGGGTCGGTTTCCGCGAGACCCTGGAGGTGGTGAAGAGCCACCCCATCTGGAAAAACCCTCCCAAGGGAGATCATCGCGGCCGGGGCTTCGCCTGCGCCATGTGGGGCGGTGGTAGGTTGCCCACTAGCTGCGCACTGAAGCTTAACGGAGACGGCTCTCTGGGTCTCATAGTGGGATACGTTGACATGACGGGTATCCGTACCGCCTTTATTCAGATTGTCGCCGATGAGTTCGAGATTTCGCCGGACCAGGTTACGGTCACCATCGCGGATACCGACTCGGCCCCATATTCTTCTAGAGCAATAGGAAGCAAGGCTACCTATACCATGAGCTTCGCCCTCAAAGAGGCCTGTGACGCAGTCAAAAAGCAGATCCTGGAAAGGGCCGCGGCCCGCCTTGACCTCCCATTAGACCAGGTGGAGTACGGAGCGGGGCGTATCTACTCTAAGAGCGACCCTAACAGGGCGGTACACCTCAAAGAGTTGGGCCAAGCGAGTGTAGCAGCAGGGGGTGGTCCAATCATGGGGACTGGATCGATGTCCGGCGCCAGGCTGAACCCTTCTTTTGCCGCCAACGTAGTGGATATTGAGGTAGACCCCGAGACGGGAAAGGTGAAGATCCTGGGGTTCTGGGCCTTCCAGGATGTAGGTTTCGCCGTGAATCCTCTCCAGATAGAGGGGCAGATGCAGGGCGGTGTTGCCCAAGGCGTTGGCTGGGCGCTGACAGAGGAGTACTTCTTCTCTCCCGATGGCGTCCTGCGAAACCCCACATTCCTGGACTATCGCATGCCCACCTCCCTGGACATGCCGTTCATAGATACCACTATCGTCGAGGTCCCTGCCTCGGATGGCCCTTATGGAATAAGGGGAGTAGGAGAAGTCTCCATTGTGGCACCCATGGCGGCTTTGGCTAACGCCATCGCCAACGCCATAGAGGTAAGATTGACGGAGTTACCCATGAGCCCAGAGGCAGTCCTGCGGGCAATTAAGGCTAAGGCCAAACCGCAGGCAGGGGAGCCTGTGGCGGCCTACGGAGATTCCTAGTCTTCTGTTAGTCGTGTAATCAGAAAAAGGAGATACTGCTTATGCATGAAGTTTTCCCGGAAGCGGTGGAGCTTCTGAAAAGGACGAGCTATCCTGGAATTGGGAGCATGACCAAACTGCGCTCCTATCTGGCCAATGTAGGGGAGGCATTTTTGATCTTGCGCCTCTGGAGATTTCCTGCGGGAGGATCTCCAGAAGCTCAGGTACGATGAAAGGAAAGTCTAAAAAATAAGGAGGAGTCAAGATGGCCATTCTAGACTGTCATGATCACGCTTGGCGATATCCCGAGCACTTCAATGTAGCCAGGCTGAGGGCGAACCTGCCCCTGGAACAGCGAAGCATGGGTGAAGAAGAGATAAAAAAGATGCGAGACCGGCCGGTGGAGGTGGTTCTCAACGCTGCTAAGGAAGGAAGCGTAGACCATACTCTGATCCTTGGCCTTAAAAGCGGAGACACCATTGGTGCCGAAGTTCCCAACGAATGGATAGCCGAGGCGGTCAAGCCTTACCCAAGCAAGCTGTGGTGGGCTGCAGCTGTGGTCATGACCCAGCCGGGGGCTGCGGCCGAGGCCGAGCGATGCATCCGGGACCTAGGGGCGGTGGCTCTTGGGGAGATAGGCCCGGCCTATGCCCACTACAGCATCGACGACCCCAGGTGCTTCCCTGTTTATGAGGTAGCCCAATCTTATGACATCCCAATGTTGATCCACGCTGGACCAGTAGGTTCTCGAAACGGGCACGTAAAGTATGGTGACCTGTCAGCCCTGGACGAGGTCTGCATAAACTTCCCTGAGCTTAAGGTAGTCCTCTGCCACCTTGGTGGTCAGCTGGAGCCCCGCTACGAACAGGCAACCCACCTCTTGGGCAAGCATCCAAACCTTTACGCCGACCTCTCTGGTATGCCTCGGAGCGCTGGTCTGGGCACCATGCCCAATCCACCGGCAGTGGTCTATCCATTCTCCCACTTGGACCACCCTATTCTTTTCTACTTTAGCCATCCTGCTCGCAATCAAAATAAGCTTCTTTGGGGTACAGATATGCAGCGTTCCAAGGAGTCCATAGAGGCTTTCGGGGGCATTAACAGTCGGCTGAAGAAGATGGGCTTGCCTACTATACCCGAAGTTGCCCTTGAGCGAATTTTCCACGAAAACTGGAGGCCGGTGTTCACCAAGATCAAATGAGGGCTGGGCTAACTTTCTGGGCTACCATCGGTAGAGCGGTGTGGGTTTGCTCAAGAGGCGTGATGTCAGGAGGCTTGAATATCAGATGCGATTCTTTAGACGACTAATCGGCCGCAACATGGTTCGCATCTATAGCGTGACCCGTGGTTTAATGGGGCACCGCTGGGTCGGGGGTACAGTTCTCCTGCTTATCACCACAGGCCGCAAGTCCGGCAAGCGCCGTACCATAGCGACGTTCTACATGCGGGACGCCGATTCCATTATCCTCATCGCCTCTAACGGTGGCAGTCCCACCCACCCTAGCTGGTATCTCAATCTGAAAAAGAATCCTCGCTGCCTCGTGCAGGTGCTGGGACAGAAGCAAGAGATGAGCGCTGAAACGACTGCTGATCCCAAAGAGCGGCAGGCCCTCTGGGAACGCGCCGTTGTTTTCTATCCTACCTATCTGGACTACGGAGAAGAGGACAGAGCGTCACATTCAACTCGTGCGTCTCACAAAAGTCTAGCCTGCCAATCTCGCGCAATCAGGAATTGGGAAATAATCGCCTAGTATAGCACCTTCTTCTCCATCAGCCTGTCCACCTCTTCTTTGCTGAGGCCAAGGATGTCGCTGAAGACGTGATAGTTGTCCTGGCCCAGGTCATGTAACCCATATACACGCCCAGGGGTTAGCGAGAGTACTGGTACTACACTCGAGTGCTCCATCGTCCCAAATGGCGGGCAGTGCTCAATCGGCGCAATGAAGTTTCTGTCCCGGAGATGGATGTCGTGGTAAAGCTGCTCGCCAGACTGCACCACCCCAGCAGGCACACCCGCCCTCTGGAGCATGTGCATCACCTGATAGGGAGTGTACTCCTTAGTCCACTGACCTATGGCGGCGTCCAGGGCGTCCTGATTCTTCCAGCGGGACTCCAGTGTGGCGAAGCGTGGGTCTGAAGTCCAGGGTTGTTTCCCTGCAACCTTGCATAGCCTCTCCCAGTGATCCTGTGTCCAGCAGGCTATCACACACCACTGGTCCTCACCCCGGCAGGGGTAGGCATGATGGGGAGCTGCGGTGAAGTTGTGGTTGCCCATGGGATCCCAGTTGCGGCCATTCACCAGATAGTCCAAAAGGCCTACCCCCAAGGTCGAAGCGGATGCCTCCGCCTGGGCCAGCTCGATGTACTGTCCTTTTCCTGTCTCATTGCGGGACTCCAGGGCCACCATCATGCAGCAAGCCCCAATGGCGGCGGAGGCGAAGTCGGTATAGTATACCTTGGCGCGGGATACCTGAGGTGAGTTGGGATAGCCCCATAAGTATGACACGCCTGAGACGGCCAGCATCTCTTGGCCAAAGGCCACGTAGTCCGCATAGGGACCTTTTGAGCCGAAAGCGGACATGCAGATCATGATGATATCGGCCTTCCACATCTTCAGCTCTTTGTAACCGAGTCCATGGCGCTCCAAGACCCCAGCCGAAAAGTTGTCTATCACTATGTCGCTCATTTGAACGAGGCGCTTTAACAACTCTTTGCCTTCACGATTCTGGAAATCCACTGTTATGCTTAGTTTACTCCGGTTTATTTCGGGGAACATGGGTCCCAACTCCCCACCGCCACGTTGGGGGCGCTGGTTACTCTCAACCTTTATGACCTCTGCACCCAGATCAGCCACATAACGGGTTGCGAATGGCCCTGCCCAACCTTGGGTAAAGTCAACAATGCGTATTCCTTGGAGGGGCAGTTGGTGCTTGGCTGGCTTGCGGCGATATGCGCCTTTGACCCTCCTAACACGGGGGGCCTTTTTTAACTCCTGGAGGACTTCATCCTGATGCTGCCCCAAAAGGGGTGCTGGCCGGTGTATCCTCCATGGTGTCTCAGTAAAGCGATAGGGAGCCCCTGGATACGTGTGATCCCCTATGTGTGGATGGATGCTCTTTACGAGGTAGTCCCCCCGGCCCCGCGTTTGAGGGTCGTTGACCACGCCCGCTAGGTCTTTTATGGACATAACGGGAATGCGGCGCTTTTGAGCTTCTCCTACGAACTCTTCCCGAGTAAACCCGAGAATAAACTCCTGCACAATTTCCACCATAACCTCTTGGTTCGCAGTGCGGTATCCTCGGTCGTTCCAAATAGGGTCCTTTAGGATTTCATTTCCAATCCATTCGACAAGTTCCTTAAATTTCGCAGGCGCCGGCACAGATAAACTTACATCCTTTCCGTCCTTACAGGTGTAATAGCTGCTGGGGACTGCCACCCCATACCTCGGTATTAGCTTTCCAGTTCTCCGCATGATGTAGCGGTTAAAGGCATAGTTACAAATAGTAAAAAGCAAATGGGATACGACGTCTTGCAAAGAAACATCTATTTGCTGGCCTCGGCCGCTCTTTCTGCGAAATTGAAGGGCTGCCAGGGTTGCATACGTGGCGTGGGTGGAGGTCAACTGATAAGCCTGCTCCCCGGGGGCGTTACAGGGAGGTTTGGTGTCGTCTCCCTGGATATACATAAGGCCCCCCATGGCCTGAGCCACCAGGTCCGTGCCCAGGTAGTTACGGTATGGCCCCGTCTGTCCGAAGGAGGTAATAGAGGTCATTACCAGGCCAGGATTGATGCGGGACAGGTCCTTATAACCTAGCCCTAGAGAGTCCAGGTACCCCGGTTGAAAGCTCTCTATCACCACATCCGCAGTGGCAGCGAGGCGCCGAAGAACGTCACGGTCGGCCTCGGATTTCATGTCCAGGGTGATGCTGCGTTTGTTGGTGTTGAAGTTCAGGAAATAGAGGCTACCTTCGCGGTTAGGCATATCCTTATAGAAGGGGCCTACACTGCGGGCGAAGTCCCCTTCGGGCGGCTCTATCTTTATCACGTCCGCCCCCATATCCGCCATCAGCTTGCCGCAGTGCTGACCTGGCGGACCAGCCAACTCCAGTACCCTCAAATGTCCCAGGGCCGTAATGCTATCCCTTTTATTGAAGGAACCATCGTTGCTCATAGCGTCCCCTCCTATGATAATCCTCTGGGTAGCCAGGTAGCGATATCAATAACAGTCAGAGCACTTCAACGACGGGCGCGCGCCTTCCACACACCATAAGCCGCCTAGGAGCGCAGCTTGGGCAAGATCTCCTTTATAAACAATTCGAAGCTCCGCTTCCTTCCGCCCTTGCCTCCATGTGGCTGAAGGATCAAGCCGACATTGGGTACATGAGATACCGCCTGCCAGATTGTCTTAAATCTAGGCAGGACCTCCTCCGGCGTTCCTGCCATACCTCCTCCCAACACGTGAGCTAGCTCATCGCTCATCAGTTGAGCATGCCGGGCCAGCCTGCCTTCCGGGGTATAGGATCTCATGTGATCGAAAGAGTCATAGGCCTCTCCTACTCTTTGGGCCTCTTCTCGAAAGGGTTCCAACGCCGGGGGGAGAATTGAATGCTGATCTACATTCCTGAGCCCCACGGCCAAGGCCCCTTTTATCTCTTCTATTGCCTCCTTGCTGTTGTAGGAGAGGGCTAACCCTATCTGAACCTTGATGGGAAGAGCGCTCAAGTCTCGGCCTACTTCTTTGGCCGTGGCACTAAGCTGCTCTACGCCTTTCAATATTCCCTCGGGCCCGCCACGGGCACCGCCTGGACTAATGACTCCATCAGCCATCTGGAGCGCCAGGCGAGTATTCAAGGGCCCCCCAGCAGCCATGTATATTGGTATGTCCACCCTCTTCTCTTTGAATTTGCTACGAAAGACATTCACGGCTTCCCGCGTAACAGAAGGCTTAGCAGGCTGCCACCCCAGGGTTCGGATGGCGTTGGCTCCCGCGCCCACTCCCAGGACGGCCCGGCCTTTAGAGAGCTCGTGGATGGTCAGCATGTGGTTGGCCGTGACCCGCGGATGGCGGGTCAGAGGATTGGTTACCCATGGGCCTACCAATATTTTAGAGGTGTTCACGGCTACCAGGCCGTCCCAGGCGCAATAATCCGAGTAGGCATCGGTGGAATCTATGAGGCCAATGATGTCAAACCCGCTCTCCTCGGCCAGCCTGGCCGACTCCACGTAGGCAGGGTAGCCAAAGTCCTGAAACATGAACATACCTATTTTAGGCATACCCTTTCTCCTTGTTCAGTCCTTAAACCAGGCGGTCTCCAGAGAGCGACTAGCGAAGGCGGCTAGCCAGGGGTACAGGCCGCCGTTGGCGTTTTGTAATCTTGCATTCCAAATGGTGAAGATATAGGGCGCAACCACATTTAAGCGATAGATATTCTCCTCCTCCAGGTTGAAGAGCTTCTGGAAAGCTTCTCGCTGTTTCCCTCGGTCAAAGGTGGTCCTTTGGGCTACTGTCCACTTGTCCACCTCCGGATCGTTGATATTGTACCAGTTGCCCAGGGACTTGGAGTTCATAGTAGAGTAGGTGTAGAAGTCCCAGACCCCGGAGGCGCTCACAAAGCCTACCACCGTCATATCCTCGTAAGTTCGTGCGTAAAGGTTTTTGTTAAGGGTCAGCGCCTCTAGGGGCTTGAATGTTAAGTCTACGTTCAGGTATTGCTTCCAATGGAATTGCATTAGCTCAAGGAGGGTTAGGTCCGGGCCTCTTGAAGCCCCACCCATCTCCAAGGTTGTCTTGAAGCCGTCGGGATAGCCAGCCTCAGCCAGGAGCTTTTTTGCTTCGGTGGGATTGAACTGTAGATATTTGCCCCTCTCATTAGGGAGAGGCGGAGTGTCCCATCCCAGGGTGTCTATAGGGATCTGCTGGGAGGGATAGGCTGCTTTTTGATAGGCCGTATCTATGATAGCCTGGCGGTCTATGGCCATGGAGAGGGCCCGGCGCACCCGAACGTCGTTGAAGGGTGACCTGTCCAGGCGCATGGCAATGTGCCTATTGGTGCCGGGGTGTTGAGGGTTAACCATGCCCTCCAGGACACCTTTACCGCTGATAAGGACCTTCTCCGTGTCCCCTATGCCAAATATGACGAGGTTATATATCTTCCCTGCTATGAGGGCGGCGATTTGAGTGGCGCCGTCGGGGAGGGGGATGTTTTCGACTCGGTCAAAATAGGGAAGCTGCGCCCCCTCGTCACCTTTGACGTGGCTCTTGATATGGTACTTGGGATGCCTCTCATAGGCCAAGAAATCGTTGGGTTTGTACTCCACCAGCTTGTAAGGGCCAAAGCCTATGCACCACGTCTTGATGCCCCCGGGCTCCCTCTCCATCTCCGGGGCGGAGAACACGTGGGGGTTTCCTGCAAGGAGTTGAAGCAGGTGGGCGTAGGGCTCGCCGGTCTTTATTACAATGGTAGAGGGGTCTTTGATGGTGACGTCCCGGATGATCTGGAAGGAGCCTCTATATATGCTGTTATCCCGCAGCTGCTCGATGTTCCACTTGGCGTCCTCGGCGGTCACCCGGCGTCCGTTGACGGGGGGCCGGTCGTGCCAGTAGGCGTTGGGATAGAGCTTGAACTCCCAGGTGAGCTCGTCTATCTGTTTCCATGATTCGGCCAGATCGGGAAGGGGGACTTGGGTGACCAGGCCGACGAAGCGGTCCGTGACCGAGCGCAGGAGTCCTCCATAGCACAAGCCTCCACTGGCTTGCCCAGCGATGGACGATGAGGAGGTTCTGAAGTCCCAGTGGGGCGTTCCAGCGACTCCTCCCACGGAGGCGGCAGTTTTAACGTAGGTTCCGCCATATTTGGGCTTGGTAGTAGGCTTGGGCAACTCGGTGTACCACTTCATGTTAGAGTATTTGGCCATGAAATCCAGAACAGGCTTGGGCAGCTTCAACTGGGCTACAGGAACGGCTGTAGCGGTAGGCGCTGCAGTCGGGGCAGGCGCTACCGTGGCTGTGGGCGCGGGCCTGACAGTAGGTGCCGGTGCCACCGTTGGCGCGGGGGCTACGGTGGGGACTACGGCCGGAGCCTTCGTAGGCGTGGATGGCACGGGCGTCGCCGTGGGGGGGGCGGCGCGGCAGGACAGGGTCACTAACAGCATGACTACTGAGGTAACAGTAAGGAAGAACAGTGACTTGCCAAACATCGCTCACCTCCAGCTGTTTTTGTTTATGGAACTAAGCTCTAATTACGCTCTGGATCTCCTCCTGCTCCGTGTACCTACCAACCAAACCCAGTCATCATGACTACTATGGGTTGGCCGTAGGTTCATTAATTTATATATACCCTGTATGTCGCATTGTCAATAGCCTGAAAGGATGTATAGCTATTATCAGCTATAAGTCCCGTTCCTACACACTGACTCAATAATATGTGAAATACATCACAAACGTATTTCGTAATGACTCGTTGGAATGCCCTTGGTATTAGGGGTACATTGGGCTAGCGCCCATCTGAGTTGACCTAGTGGAGCACAAAGGAAGGGGTAGCGTTACACACAAGGGAATCCTTGTGACAACATTGAATATCGGCGAATATCGGCCCAATCCACAGAGCAATTTCCACCTGGCTTTGGGCAAGGTTGCAAGATGCGATAAAATTGCAATGCCATGTGCGGAGGATACACCCTAGCCTACAGGCCAAAATACAAGATTGCCCCACCCAGGAAGTGATCACCCTGACCAGCGGCGGCGGGGAGAATCATGCCCAGCTTATGAGGTGAGGGCTGGTTCCCTTCTGGGCCAAGGCCGAGACCCTGGCTGAGAAGAGCTCTTTTAAGAGGCCACTTCAAAAGAAGCGCTGCCTTGTCCTGGCGTTTACCCTTCCGCCGCCCAGTGCCAAGAGGATTGCTTTTGAGGGCGCTTTGGTAAGCGGACAGGTGACGGCTGTGCTCACGCCTGCTGGCGGAGATATTTCAGGGTCTGGCAATGTCGTTGTTGGTGAACGGGGATCCATCCCTGGGCTTCCCT
The DNA here is from genome assembly GCA_016210665.1 of Chloroflexota bacterium. Classification (GTDB taxonomy): domain Bacteria; phylum Chloroflexota; class Dehalococcoidia; order Lucifugimonadales; family JACQTT01; genus JACQTT01. The sequence continues at coordinate 13,891 of JACQTT010000043.1, forward strand.
GGAGCGGGGAAGGGTGCTGGCTAGCGCAGCCAGTGGCGCTATATGACCCGGACCCTCGCCTTGACGCATATCGGCTACCGGGGGAGTACAGAATTAAGGTCACGGTAGAATGTGCTAGTGGCGAAGGTGACAGCCAAGAGTTTATCCTCGTGTCTCCAGATTCTTGGGAAGGGCTTCAGTTGAGGCGCCTGTAGCTACGGCTTGGCCATGTCCGGCTGATAGGCTAACCTTCACCATCTCCCGCTCCAGTATGAAGCGGAATGGTATAATTGTGTAACGCTCGTTACCACGAGCGGAATTTTGATCGCAGAGCAAAATGATTCACTACCAAACAAAGTCACTTAGCATTGCCCCATGCTACCTTATCCCACTGCTCTTAGTCCTATCTCCCATTGGGTGTCAAGCTTTCCCCGTAAACGTCTAACCATTTTCGCCACTCTTCCATGCCCAACAGTCGCCTCTCCCGGGCAGCCTGAAGCGCTAACGCTTGCCAGTAAGGGAAGAGCTGGCGGTCCACGGCCGGCTCCCGAGTACGTAGTGCCTGATGACTCTGCATCCAACTAAAGTAACCCCTGACGTTGGCCCAGACGATGAGAGTAAGAAGGGTTACGAGGGCTAAGGTTACAACTGGAAGGACAAGGCGTGAAAATTTCATACGCCGCCCCAGCATACTCAGTCCCTCGAAAAACCCGTTGATTCCCAATCCTACGAAAAGATACATGAACGGCGCGGCCGCTACTCCCCGCGCTCCGTCCGGAGTGCCTGTGCTGAGCACCTGAGGTACTAGCAATGCCAGGAGCATGAGCCACCAGAGAACTGTCCTCCTCCAATAGAGGAGGCTTGCAGAAAGACCAGTCCAGAAAAAGAGCGCGGTTCCCACATCCAGGAATCCACGAGAGGGCGGGATATAGCGTGACCAATAACCATATCCCATTACGCTGGTATCCATCAGAAGGAAACCGCGGACAGTACGAAGAAGCTGATGCCACAGGATACTCGCTACGGAGCTATCACCAAGATACTCTCCTTGAACTGAGAAGATAGAAACCACCCGAATCCGCAGAGTAGCATGGTCCCAGTTTTCTAATATGGATCTCAGTTGAGGAGCAAACAGACTCATGGCCACCAAGGCGACCAATCCGTAGCCTAGCAGTATCTGCTTACGCTGCTTTTTGTGAAGGACGATAGCAAAGGGAAGGTATGCGTAAATGCCCACGATAATGAAGGCATTGGAGAAAAAGGAGAGCAGACCCAAAACACAGAAGAGACCGCAGAGAGCGTAATAGGCCAACCTTCGTTTCTGGAGAGCCAGGTCAAGAAACAGGGCAGCCGAAGTGCCATACAGGGCACCATGAACGTTTTCCCATCCACTGCGGGAAAAGTGAAGATACCACAGGCTGGTTGCTAGGAGAATAGCGGCCAGAAGGGCTGCTGGCCGAGAGATCGCCTGTCTTGCCAGAAAGTAGAAGGATACAAGAGCCAGGGTGCTGAGAACCGCGCTGGGTAGTCGCATGGCTACAATGCTCATGCCCATAAGTTTCATGGAGCCGGCGATGAGGTGCGTGCTGAAAGCGGGGGATGGTTTCCAGTCGAAACCGAAGAAGCTGGGGCCTGTTGCCTCCAGGATGTGATAGGCTGTTTGCAGGTTGTCTAGCTCATCCGCAGTAACATTGCCTGGCACTCCGTCAAGCCTTGCCAGTCTCAGACCTAAAGACAGGGCGACCACGGCTCCCAGAAGCCAGAGATCCCAGTGAGATAGAAAAGCGCTGAACCACTGCTTAGTAAACCTGGCCAGAAGCTTCCTCTTTGCTCCCCTCATCATTAGTGCTAGCTTAGCCTGCACCCCTGGGATCAGACCAAAATTTCGCCTATCTTCTACCAAGCTGCTTTTAGCTCCTTAAGGGACCTACAGAAATCTCGACATGCAATGTTTCAATAGACTAGCTTCCCCAAGTGCAGGTCGGAGGAAGGGTTGACAAAGTGATAAAGAGCACTTTCCACAAAATGCTAAGCTAAGACTATTACTCCTGGCGCACCCAAATTCGAGAGGCCACGTGATAGCCTATCGCTACATCCCTTTCCTCCACCTCTAGGGTAATTACCCCCCGGTAGGGCGCTGCCTCCTTTACTGAGAACACCTGTCCAGGAATGACATGACTCTTTACAAGATATTCTAGTAAGGAGAAGTCCTCCTCAGGAATGCGATCTATAACATAAGATTCCCCTGCCTGGGACTGGTTTAGTGTAAGGAGCCTTCCGGGAGGCGGGGAGTAGTTACTTCCAGGAATAGGGTGCCCAAAAGGACACGTGGTGGGCCTACCCAGTCTCTGGAAAATCTTCTCCTCCAGCTCCAGGGATATGGCGTGCTCCAGTCTGTGAGCCTCGATATGAGCCTTGTGGAGTTCCAGACCCAGTAGCTCGGTAACCATACGCTCCGCCAGACGATGGCGTCTAACCGTAGTTTCCGCAATCTGCTGTCCTTTTGGAGTGAGGACGATCTCTTTGTTTGAATTACTGCGTACCAGACCTTCCCTAGCTAGCCGCCGGACCATCGCTGCCACCGAGGGTAGAGAGGTACCCAGACCTTCAGTCACAGGGGTCCTCTTTAGCTGTTCCACCAGCTGAGTCAGGGTTACCCTTATGCCCTCCTCCTGAAGTACATAAATAGACAGCAGATAGTTCTCCCCAACTGATGTAACCTTATATTCCCTCAAGCTGGTTTTCCCATATAGATTTGCTCGCTCGTTGGTACCTACATCCTTCAACTGAGGTCATTGGAGACGAATACGATGAAAACACTCTCTTTGGTAAATAATAACAGGCTACGCAAACACGTCAACTCCAAGGATTAAAGGCAAATTAACCTATGCTTACATCAGCCAAGAACACATGACGTCTTTGCCTGGGACAGCCAGCAGTGCTATAATCACAGTGAACCGAAATAGCCATTAGCTCAGATCCACTTCTCTTCTGGAGTTAATCTGAGGAGAAAGGCGTCCTTCTTCACTCCGCAGTAGCTCAGCGGTAGAGCGGCCGGCTGTTAACCGGTTGGTCGCAGGTTCGAGTCCTGCCTGCGGAGCCATTCTGTGTAATGCAAAGAAGCGGAATATCACATGAACATCCCTCAGTCACAACAGGTCTTCGTTGAAGTCTTCCCAGTTCAGGCCAGCAGCATACCCAAGTTATTCGCTTACAGGCTGGAGCTTGGTAGGGCGGACGCCTCGACTGTGGGAGGCAAGCTCGCTTACCGGCTGAGGAGGACGCTCGGTGGCCACTGGGTCTGGACATCCGGCAGACTTGTTGCGGACACGCAGAAAGGAGTTGCCGCGATCATGAAGGTGGTAAGCGCCTTATGGTCAGAGCAACCTGATATCTTCAAGGACCTGCGTAGGGTCGTCGAAGACCCGGACTGGCGCTCGACTCCTCAAGTGAATGCTGACTTCGTGGCTCGCGGGCTGATACCGGACTTGGAGCCGAAGCTCCGCTCTCTTCTCGCCGAGAAACGCCAGGACTTGGGGGATGCCTTCGTTGATCGTGTCTACGATACCAGGTCGTGGGTGGTACAGGGGCGACCGGCAGTCTCGATCTCAATCTCGTCACGTCTCATCCACAAGCAGGATCTGAAAACCTACGCTTCGTCACTCACGAGTCTTGATGACCTGCTTGGGCTGTGGGCTGCGGACAAGACATCTTCGTTGAAGGGCGAGATAGTCGAAATCATCGGCCCGCTCCGTGAACACAGAGAACGTCTACTCGCTCTTACACAACGGGAGGAGATGCAAGGCATCATTCAGAAGACCCCAGACGATGAGACCGTTGTTCGCTTGCTTTCCGGTCACAACGAATACGAGTATGTCGTGAGTGCGTTGCGGATCATCGTGCGAATGGAAGACCTACGGCGCTTTAGGCTTAGTTCTCAACAAGCGCTCAAAGGGTTGCGCAGCGAACCTGGAGTGCGGTCCAACCTTATCAAGCCCATTTCGGATTTAGTGAAGGATGCAGGCCTTGTATCCAACGCCTTCAACTCTGCCCAATCGCCGGGAGTGTTCGTCCCAGGATCGGCCATTGGATTCAAGCCCGAACTGCGTTTCGGTAACAACCAGAAACGCTCCGCAAATGAGAGGACGCTGCTCAGGGACCTCAGGGATTGTGGACTCTTTTGCAAATCGAGCAAATTCAGCGGCAGGGCCATCCGTATCGCTGTTCTCAACGCGATGCAAAGGGCGAACGCAGCCGATTTTCTGTCGCGCCTGAGACAGGAGATTGTGAGCCTTGGCTTTCAGGTCGACTTTATCGGCGAGCAGCGTGTCCAAACTGGGACGCGGGTGGACATGGAGATAGCGATTAATAACCTCAGCCAACTCACCCCGGATGTTATTGTCGCGTTCTTTCCTGGGCAGCCGATTGAGGAAGAGGACGAGTCCGGGATATACAACGTCTTCAAGTCACTTACTGTAAGCCGAGGCATCCCTGGGCAAGTGGTGTATGACTTGACGCTCGACAAGCAGTACGCGTTGGCCAACATCGTTTTGGGCGTTTTGAGCAAAGTGGGCAATGTCCCGTTTGTGTTGGGCGAACCTTTGCCTTATGCGGACCTTGTCGTTGGCATCGACATCGCCCGCGAGCGCAAACGACGGTTGGCCGGGAGCATAAACGCGACTGCGATCGCCCGCATCTATTTCACTAATGGTGAGTTCCTCCGATACGTCATCCACGATGCCCCACTCGAAGGCGAAACAGTTCCTGACGGTGTCTTGCAGTCTCTGTTCCCGGTGAACGAGTTCAAAGACAAAAGGGTGGTCATCCATAGAGACGGCTATTTTCGCGGTGGCGAGAAGCAAGCGCTTCGCAACTGGGCACAGCGAATCGGCGGTACGTTCCACCTGGTCGAAGTTATCAAAACCGGTACGCCGCGACTCTATGCTTCGAGCGGCTCATTCATTGGCCAACCACCAAAGGGGACTGCTTTCAAATTGAGCGACACGGAGGCGTTCCTGGTTTCGACACTTCCCCCGTTTACCAATGCAACGCCACAACCCTTGCATGTCCGGTCCGACCCCCCTCTGAAAGTTGAGCAAGCCATTCATTCCATCCTGTCCTTGACCCTGCTCCACTACGGCTCTCTTAGGCTCCCGCGCTTGCCCGTCACCATTCATTACAGCGACCGGATCGCCTACATGGCCCTTCGTGGCATTAAACCGAGAGAGTTGGAAGGAAACGTCCCGTTTTGGCTCTGATCCCCAGGCGTATGTATTGCCAATCGTCGCAGGGTGCGTATAATCAAGGCCATCCTGCACGGGAAGCTGAATGTTGACGGGTGCCAACAGCAGCGCTACACTTCAGCAATCCGATTTTGGGATCTACCGAAGACTGGACTGATGCAAATGGGAAAATTCCGGCTAAAATGAAATTCTTATCAACTGTGTCGAAGTAACCAGAGGTGAGGAGATGGCTCAGCAAGTTCTTGTCCTGGTAGGAACACGGAAGGGCGCCTTCGACATGGAGAGTGGACCAGCCCGCTGTCGCTGGAAGGTCCGCGGCCCATATCACGAGGGCATGAACATCATGCACCTGGCCTTCGATGCCCGTTCAGGCATCCTCTTCGCGGCCATCGGTGACCCGTGGTTCGGCTCACGGGTCTATAGCAGCA